>CAMZFG010000130.1 GCA_947306035.1 uncultured Clostridia bacterium
GAGGCGTTTGAACTCGGCAAGGTCAAAGACAAGCGCGCCGACAAACTCTCGGGCGGCTGGCAGAGAAAACTCTCCATCGCCCTGGCGCTGGTCAGCCGGCCGCGGGTGCTGTTTCTCGACGAGCCGACCCTGGGGCTCGACGTGCTGGCGCGCCGCGAACTGTGGCAGACCATCCGGGCGCTCTCCGGCCGCATGACCATCGTGCTGACGACGCACTACATGGAGGAGGCGGAGGCCCTCTCCGACCGCATCGGCATCATGAAAGACGGCAAACTCCTGTTCGTCGGCACCAAAGAAGAACTTTTTGCGCGCACGGGCAAAGCAAACGTGGAAGAGGCGTTTATTGAAGTGGTGAGCGGAGGTGAGGATCGTGTTTAACTCGCTCAAAAGAATAGCGACGCTGACGCGGCGCAACGTAAGAGAGATCCTGCGCGACCCGCTCAGTCTCGCTTTTATGATGGGACTGCCCCTTTTGATGGAGATCCTCTTTTACTTTCTGTTTCACAACATGACCGCCCAGTTTGAAATGCGGTATCTGGCGCCGGGCATCGTGGTGTTTGCCGAGGCCTTTACCACCCTGTTCGCGGGCCTTTTGCTCGCGATCGACCGCGGCACCTCGTTTCTGACGCGCCTGTACGTCTCCAAAGCGCGGCCCTACGAGTTCATCTTCGGCTATACGCTGGCCCTTTTGCCCGTGTCGCTCTTGCAGTCGGTGCTGTTCTTCGCGGTGGGCGGCCTGCTCGACGCCTCGTTCTGGTCCGTGCGCATGATCCCGGCGGCGCTGCTCTCGCTGTTCACCTCTCTGCTCTTTATCGGGCTCGGCATTCTCTTCGGCTCGCTGTGCAGCGAAAAATCCATCGGCGGCGTCTCCGCCACGGTCATCACGGGGCAGTCGGTGCTCTCCGGCATGTGGTTCCCCCTCGAGGGGCTTTCCGGCGGTTTTCTGACCGCGATGAAAGTGCTGCCGTTCAAAAACGCTTCCCTGCTGATCCAGAACGCCGTGAACGGCTACGCCGACGCGTGGGCGGATATGCTGCTGCCGCTTTTGATCGTGTTCGGCTACACTGTGGTCGCCTTTGCCGCGGCCATCGCCGTGTTCAGCGGCAAAATGAAAAACGTCTGATAAAAAAGGCCGGGGGCTTGCCTCCGGCCTTTTTTCGCGCTTTTTCGGCAAAAAAGGTTTTCTTTTGGCGCGGCGTGTGCTATAATTGTTAGTTGAGCGGTCAACAAAGCGCCGCTATCCTACACATCACGAGGGCCTTATGAGTTTTATCGAGAAAAAGAAACGCAAATGGGGCGACCGCCGCGACGGCGTATGGGTCAAGGACGCGCCGGGACTGAACGTCATCATGAGCGGGCTTTACCCCAACCGCGCCGACTGCGAAGTCTGCATGCGCGACGAGCTCGACATCACCGATCTGCTTGCCTACATCGAGGCAAAAAACGCCTCGGGGCAGGCGCACAAGACCAAACTCTTTCACTGCATCGTGGCCATGATGGTGCGCGTCATCAACGAGCGCCGGTACTTAAACCGCTTCGTACGCACGCTGCGCATCTACGAACGCGACGAGATCACCGTCTCCTTTATCGCCAAGCGCCAGTTCAGCGACAAGGCCGAGGAGGCGCTGGTCACCTATAAAGCGCGCGCCACCGACAACGTCGACGACGTCAGCCGCTTTATTCTCGGCGAGGTCAAAGAGGTCAGGGCCGAGGGACAGCCGGAGCCGGAAACGGGCAAAAAGAAGAAAAAAGCCAAAAAACTGGACGACACCATCAACAAGGCGGCCAGAATGCCGCGCTTTCTTTTGATGATCGTCACGGGCTTCGTGCGCTGGCTCGACCGCTGGGGCAAGGTGCCGCGGTCGCTGACGCACGGCGACCCCGCCTATTCCACCGTGCTGCTCTCCAACCTCGGCAGCATCAGGTGCCCCGCCGTGTATCATCACCTCAACAACTACGGCACCAACTCGCTGATGATGACCATCGGCACCATGAAAAAGAAGCAGGTGACCGGGGCTGACGGCACGACGACGACGCGCGACGTGGTGGACATTGCCGTCACCGCCGACGAGCGCATTGCCGACGGCTTCTACTTTGCCAAATCGATCAAAATGCTGCACTATCTCTGCGCCCACCCCGACATTCTCGAAAAGACGTTCGACGAGGACGTCGCATTACAGGAAGAAACGGAGAAATGACCATGGATACCGTCACCGCCGCAAGACCCGTGCAAGAGACGCCGCCCGTCCGCTACCCCGCCGGCAAACTGATCGACCCCGTGCAGGAGATGGCGCGGCAATTCCCCGACCATATCGCCTATGAGTTCATGGGCAAAAAGTGCACCTACACCCGCTTTGTCGAACAGGTCGAGACCTGCGCCCGCGCCCTGACGGCGCTCGGCGTGAAGCAAAACGAGATCGTGTGCATCGCCATGCCCAACGTGCCGCAGGCCATCGTCTTTTTCTACGCCGTCAACCGCATCGGCGCGGTGGCCAACATGATACACCCCCTCTCCTCGGAGGGAGAAATGCTGCACTTTCTTAACCGTGTCGGGGCGAAGGCCCTTTTGATGATGGATCAGTTCTACGGCTCCATTCAGAACATACGCGGGCAAACGGGGCTTGAAAACGTCATTGTGGCCGGCATCGGCGAGGCGCTGCCGGCCCTGAAAAAACTGCCCTACAAACTCACGCTCGACCGCAAGGTCAAAAAGATCCCCGCGGGCGAGGCGATCATACGCTGGCCCGACTTTTTGAAACTGGCGAGCGGCGTGACCGCCCTGCCCGACGTCGGCAGCCGCGAGGACGAGGTGGCCATCATTCTGCACTCCGGCGGCACCACGGGCAAGATCAAGGGCGTGTGCCTCTCCAACCGCAGCGTCAACGCCTGCGCCGCGCAGATGAAAGCCGCCAACCCCATGATCGACGCCAGCGACAAAATGCTGACGGTCATGCCCATTTTTCACGGCAACGGTCTGGTCATCGGCGTGCATACCATGCTCATCACCGGCGCACAGTGCGTGCTGATCCCCCGCTTTACCCCCGCCACCTACGCCAAAGATCTGCTCAAACACAAGTGCAACTACATGTCGGGCGTGCCCACGCTGTTCGAGCGGCTGATGGAAGTGGACTGCATGCAGCATGCCGATCTCTCTTTCCTCAAAGGCGTGTTCTCCGGCGCGGACTATCTTTCCGTCGAGTTGGAACGCCGCATCGACGCCTTTCTTGAGGCGCACCGTTCCCCCGTCCGGGTGCGGCAGGGCTACGGCATGACCGAGGGCGTGGTCGCCAGTTCCTTAAACCCCGTCACCGGCATCAAAGAGGGCTCCATCGGTCTGCCCCTGCCCGATACGAAAATGAAGATCGTCAGACCCGGCACCGACGAGGAATTACCCATCGGCGAGACGGGCGAGATCGTGTTCAGTTCCGTCACCAACATGACGGGCTACTATGAGGACGAGGAGGAGACGGCCAACACCCTGCGCCGCCACGGCGACGGGCTTTTGTGGATCCACTCCGGCGACCTCGGCACCGAGGACGAGGACGGGTTCTTCTACTTCAAAGGCCGCATCAAGCGCATGATCGTGACCAACGGCTACAACGTGTTCCCCATGGAGCTGGAGAATATCATCGAGGGCTGCGATCTCGTCGACCGCTGCTGCGTGCTGGGCGTGCCGGACAAGGAGCGCGTGGAAAAGGTCAAGGCCTTTATCGTACTGAAAAAGGGCGTGGCCCGGGGCGAGGCGACGACCGAGCAGATCAAAACGTACTGCCGCGCCCGCATCGCCCGCTACGCCATGCCGCGCGAGATCGAGTTTATCGACGCCCTGCCGAAGACCAAAGTCGGCAAGGTGGACTACACCAAACTGCTGCAGCCGAAAGAATAAACGAAAAGGGGACGAAGGGCCCCTTTTTTTATCAAAAGCCGTTGCAACGCGCGGCGGTTTATGCTATCATCAAAGTGCGGGCCACCGCAAACGCCGAAAGGAGCATTTTGCCATGTCCTCTTATCAACGCAGAAAAACGCCGGGCGACACGACCTGGTTCGTGCACGACCGCTTCGGCATGTTCAT
>CAMZFG010000131.1 GCA_947306035.1 uncultured Clostridia bacterium
CCACGCCGATGGCCTTGGGGTCGATCTTGACCAGTTCGGCGAGCGGGTCCTGCAGACGGCGGGCGATGGAAACGGCCGAGCGCTGCATGACGTCGAAATCGGGAAACTCGTCGGCCGCCAGTTTGGAGGCGGAATAGACCGAGGCGCCGGCCTCGCTGACGATGATGTATTTGGTCCCCACGCCCATCTCGCGGATGACGTCGGCCACAAAGCGCTCGCTCTCGCGCGAAGCCGTGCCGTTGCCGATGGCGACCACGTCCACGCCGTAAGTCGTGATGAGCCGCCGCATCACGCGCTGTGCCTCTTCGACGCGAGCACGGGACTGCGTGGGATAAATGACGGCGGTATCCAGCACCTTGCCCGTCGGGTCGACGACCGCCAGTTTGCAGCCGTGGGCGTAGCCGGGGTCAAAGCCCAGCACCGTTTTGCCCTTGATGGGCGCCTGCATCAGAAGATGCTGCAGATTCTCGGCAAACAGCACGATGGCGCCGGCCGAGGCGCGGTCAAACAGATCGCCGCGCACTTCGCGCTCGACCGAGGGCGCGATGAGGCGCTCGTAACTGTCGCGGACGGCGGCCGTGACGTACGTTTTGGCGGGGCTTTCGCCCGGCTTGACCACGCGGGCAAAGAGCGCGTCGAGAATGACCTCCTCCGGCACCGTGACGCTGACTTTTAAGTACTCCTCTTTTTCGCCGCGGTTGATCGCCAGCACGCGATGGCCCGGCAACGTGTTGAGTTTTTCGCTGAAATCGTAATATTGTTCGTACACCGACGATTCCTTTTTGGCGGCCGTCGAGGTCAGACTGCCGTGGGCAAACGTCAGCGCGCGCACCAGTTTGCGGTAGTCGGCGTTGTCCGAAATATCCTCGGCGATGATGTCCATGGCGCCGGCAAAGGCCTCTTCGGGGCTGTTCACGCCCTTTTCGGGGTCGACCAGCGCCGCGGCGCGTTCCTCGAGCGAGGGCTCGTAGGTGCGGTACTGCGCGATGATGGCCTCCGCGAGCGGCTCGAGGCCCTTTTCTCTCGCCACCGAGGCCCGCGTTTTGCGTTTGGGGCGGAAGGGGCGATAGATATCGTCGATCTCGGTCACGGTCACGGCGCGGTCGAGCGCCTGTTCGATCTCGGGCGTCAGTTTTTCCTGCGCGGCGATCAGGCCCCGCACTTCCTCGCGCCGCGCCTCGATGTTGCGCAGGGCTTTTAAGCGTTCTTCCAGTTTGCGCAGCACGGTGTCGTCGAGCGACCCGGTCACCTCTTTGCGGTAGCGGGCGATAAACGGAATGGTGTTGCCCTCGTCGATCAGCGCCACGGTCTTTTCGACCTGCTCGACGCCGAGCGAGAGTTCGGCGGCCAACGTCTTGATAATGTCCATAAGCGTTCCTTTCGTGTATATGTGGGTAAACGGTGTCAGTTTTCGGTGCCCGCGGCGGCCAGCAGCGCGGTCTCTTCCTCGTCGGTCAGCGGGCGCCACGCGCCGCGCGGCAGGTCGGCGGGCAGGGTCAGCGGGCCGAAGGAGACGCGCTCAAGGGCCGTGATGCGGTTGCCGAGCGCGCCCATCATGCGTTTGATCTGGTGGTATTTGCCCTCGGTCAGGGTGACCACGCCCGCCGCGCCCGTCTCGTCCGTTTCGATATCGGCGGGGGCGGTGGTCGTGCCGTCCGACAGCGTCAGGCCCGCCCGAAAAGCGGCCTTTTCCGGCTCCGTCAGGGGCCGTTCGACCCGGAACGCGTAGCGTTTTGTCACGTGGCGGCGGGGCGAGAGCAGGCGGTGCGCCGTCTCGCCGTCGTCGGTCAGCAGCATAAGCCCCTCGGTGTCCTTGTCGAGCCGACCGCAGGGAAAAAGCCCCAGAACGGTGTACTTTTCGGGCAGCAGAGAGAGCACGGTGGGGCCGCTGTCCTCGGTGGCGCTGACGTAGCCGGCGGGTTTATTCAAAAGGATGTAGTGATGCTTCCGGTAGGTCACGGTCTGCCCGCGGAACGCGACGACGGCGGTGTTCTCGTCGATATCGTCGGCGGGGTCGCGGGCGACCGCACCGTTGACGATCACCTCGCCCGCTCTGACGGCGCGGCGCGTTTCGCTGCGCGTGGCCGTGGCCGTGACGCTCAAGAATTTATCCAGTCGCACAGGGGTCTCCTTTCATAAAAAAGAACATTTGCGCAAAGCGGTTTCGTTTAGCTCCGGGAGGGGGCTCCCGCGAAGCGGGTGGAGGAGTGGGCGTGTACTATATAAAGATGGTGTTTGTCAGTTGCGCGTACTCCTTCCGCCTCGCGTGCGCTCGGCACCTCCCTCGCGGAGGGAGGCAAGGACGCGCTTCGGCTACGCACTATGAATGCGCTCATCTCTGCCTTCCCCGGTTGGGGAAGGTGTCGGCGAAGCCGACGGATGAGGTGGTCCATTTGCGAACGCAGTTCGCTTCCTCTTTATTGTACCACATCCGGCGGGGATTTGCAAGGCGGGGCAAAAGAAAAAGCGTCCCGCGGGACGCTTTTCGGATACGGTTATGGTTGTGCTGTCTGTTGCTCGGTTTCTTCGGGTGTCGCCGACCGCAGGTACTCTTGCCAGTTCACACCAGATTCCTGATTGTAGTTGGCCATCAGGTGCTCTTGCCAGTTCAGATCAAATTCCTGATAGTAGTCACGCATCATTTGATAGACGGCCGATTCAAACTGTAAAATATCCGGTCGACCCATCGTAAGACCGGTGGCGCCACCCGTCGTCATCATATTTTTGGCCAACGCCCCCCAGTTCGGGCCGTCCGAAGCGGGCGGATATACGCCACGTTCCTCTGCAAAGGCAAGGCACTCCGCTTCCGACCACTCGGAAAAGTCGATCGGTTCTTCCGCCGCGGTTGTCGCCGTCTCGTCAGCCGTTTGCTTTTCGGCAGCACAAGCGCAAAACGCCGAGAGGCATAATACGGTCAAACAAAACAACGCTATGATCCGTTTCAACATCATAACAACTCCTACTTGCGTTTTTTGTTACATCTATTCTTATAATACATTATTTCGGTTGCGCTGTCAAGACTTTTTCAAAAAATGAAAAGTAACGACGGCAAACAAAATCTACCTTTTTTCGATTGACTTTTACCGTTTGCTGTGCTACAATCGGTGTAAGAGGCGCACACGGCGCAACGCAACAGAAAAGGATGGGAAAACGCTATGAATTTTGCCTTTGACTGCCACCAGGATCCACACAAACTGCACGTCGGGTGTCAGGCGCCCCGCGCCTATTTCATTCCCTACGCGAGCGACGCGGCGGCCGCCGCCGATCTGCGGGGCGACAGTCCCTTTTTCACCTCGCTTTCGGGCGAATGGGATTTTCGGTACTGCCGGTCGCTCTCCGATTTGCCCGACTTCCGTCTGCCCGACTTTGACCGCACGGGCATGGAAAAACTGACCGTGCCGATGAGCTGGCAGCTCGCCCTTTCGCGCGGCTACGACGTGCCGCAGTACACCAACGTCAATTATCCCATTCCCTTTGACCCGCCTTTCGTGCCCGACGAAAATCCCGCGGGGCTTTATATGCGCGATTTCACCCTCTCCGAGGCGACGCTGCAGACCCGCCGCGTTTACCTCAACTTTGAGGGCGTGGATTCCTGCTTTTATCTGTTCGTCAACAACGCCTACGCGGGCTACAGCCAGGTCAGCCACATGACCTCGGAGTTCGATATCACCGCCCTGTGCCGCCCCGGCCGCAACACCCTCTCCGTGGTGGTGCTGAAATGGTGCGACGGCACGTATCTCGAAGATCAGGACAAGTTCCGCTTCTCCGGCATTTTCCGCGAGGTCTACCTGCTGACGCGCCCCGCCGACCACGTGCGCGACGTGTTTATCCGCACCTGTCTGCATGACGATTTTTCGTCTGCCGAAGTCAAAGCCGAGGTCGCGGTGACGGGCGCGGCGGCCGTGACGTGGCGCTTGGAGACACCCGACGGGCGCACGCTCGACAGCGGCCTTTTGCCGGGCGGCGGCACGCTGTTTGCCACGGTGGAAAAGCCCCTGCTCTGGAGCGCGGAGACCCCCGTTCTCTACCGCCTGTTCCTGACGGCGGGCGAGG
>CAMZFG010000132.1 GCA_947306035.1 uncultured Clostridia bacterium
AGCGGCCGAAGTCGCCCCACACGTCGCCGGGGTGATTGAACATGCAAAGACTTTCGGGCGCGGCGGCCGTGCGGTCGAGCAGTTCCGGCATGCCGGTGCCGAGCGGGTCGTTCTCCAGCGTGGGGTCTTCGATCACGTTCATGTGCCCCCAAAGCCCGCTTTGCCCGTACCAGGTCATCTCAAAACCGTACAGCGCGGCAAAGCGACCGGGCTCGTCAAAGCGAGCGGCCGTTTTTTTGACCTCGTCGTATTCGGCCTGCGTCAGGTATTGACTGTGATCGGTCAGGGCGTAGAAATCCGCGCCTGCCGCCTTGGCGTAGGCGTAGGCCTCTTCGGGCGTGCCGGCGCCGTCTGACCATATCGTGTGACTGTGCACCTGCCCGCGATAGAGATGATAGTTCTTCTCGTCCGCCACGGTAAAGTCGATCTTGACGTAGGTGCGGTTGCCGCGCCCGTCGCGCAGCGTCGCTTCCATGCAATGCCGGCCCTCCGGCAGGGGTTCCCGCGGCGTATACGTGACTTGATTTTGCGTAAAATCCGCCCCGTTCACGGCCATACCGTCCAAACACAGCACGGAATGCTCCTCGTCCACGCCGGACGCGTCGACGTACTCGATCGAGAGCGTGTGCGGCTCGTCGGTCAAGAGGGCCTGTCCCTGTTCGGGACGGGTCTTTTTGACGAGCGGCCCCGCCTTGTCCGCCACGGTCAGCGAAAGAGGACTTGACGGCGAGCCGAGCGCGGCGCAATAAAGGCCGCCCTGCACCGTGAACCAGTAGCGGATCGCGGGCAGTTCTTCGGCCACGGCGCGCGGCAGCACGGCCGTGAACAGGCCCTCTTCGTCCATGGCGGCGGGCAGCGTCAGCACGTCCTCTCCGCGGCATAGATACAGCGTGCCGCGTCCCGCGGCCGGCGCGGCCACGGCAAAGGAAAAGCGAACGTCTCCCCCGTCGCGCCACAGCACCTCGCCCGGCGTCGGCGCGCGCTGCAAAACGGCGGGCACGGTGGCGTCCGTCGCGTCGTAATCGACCCCGTCCTGGGGTATTTTGCCGGGAGTGGGTCTGGCAAAGCCGGTCTGCACCCGACCCACGGTCGGCTCGAGCGGATCGATATACCACACGCCGGCGTGCTGACAGCGCACCGGGCGCGGCCCCGCGGGCGTCATGTTATAATCCTCGCGGAACAAAGCTTCGTCCGCGCCTTTGCCGCGCGGCACGATATAGAGGATATTGGGGTCGTATTTGCGGTAAAGTTCGCCGCCGACGCCGGGCAGCATACGGCCCTGCTCGTCCGTCACGGGGATATCGTACAGCAAAAGATCGTCGCACAGTTCGGGGCGCGTGTCGGGATAGCGGGCGGCGAGGTCGGTAAGGAACGAAGCGCGGTCAAAAGGTCCCGTGCGGCCGGCGCGCTTGAAAAAGAGCGGCGTGAGGTGGCGCAGCACGGCGCGGCGGCGCGGCGGCAGATACGTGCCTTTTTCGACGGCCAGCGGCATGCGCGCGCCCGTCAGCGTCAGGCCGTCGATCAGGATCTCGTAATCGTACAGATCGACGGGCGCGTCGGTCGGGTTGTAGAACTCCATATAGGCGCATTCGCCCAGATACCACCACGCGTTGGTGACGAGCACAAGCGGCGAAGGCGATGGCAAGTCAAGGCAAGGTATCGAAAAAACGGGGCTTTTCTCGCCGTTCACGTCGAAGCGGTACGAAAAGAGATCACCGTCTTTGCCCGGTGTGACCGTGGCCGCGTAAACGGTGTAGCCGCCTTCAAAATCCCACCCGTCGACGGGCTGCATGGGGTGCTTTTTGCCTTCGGCCAGCAGCGACACGGCGGGCGGCGTCAACTCGTCGGGCAGGACCAGCGAGAGCGACACGGCCTTGCCGTGAAACACGCGGACGGGAGCGGCGTGACAGTTTTCAAAGCGGATCATAGGCACTCTCCTTTCACTCGCTCGTATCGCGTTCATTATACCACACGCCGCCCGGAAAAGCAAGGGTGCGCCCGACCGGGCTGCGACAAAAAACGCAAAAAAGCGCCGCGGGTCTTGCGCGGGCGCGCGATTTGTGATATGATAGAGCCATATCATAAGGGGAGGCGTTTTCATGCAGACCAAACAGGCGCTCACGGCCCTTGCGGCCATGTCGAACAAATACGGCAGCGACCCCGCCTACGTGCTCGCGGGCGGCGGCAACACCTCGTATAAAGAGGAGAACGTGTTGTACGTCAAGGGTTCCGGCACGGCGCTCGCGACCATCAAAGCAGAGGATTTCGTGCGCATCGACCGAAAAAAACTCGGCGCGGTGTGGGGCAAGGCCTACCCCGCCGACGAAGCTGCGCGCGAGGCCGCGGTGCTCGCCGACATGATGTCGGCGCGCGTGGAAGGTGAGACGAGACGCCCGAGCGTGGAAACGCTCTTGCACGATCTCTTTCCCTACCGCTACGTGCTGCACCTGCACCCGACGCTGGTCAACGGCGTCACCTGCTCGAAAACGGCCGAGGCGACGATCGCGGCGCTGTTCCCAGACGCGGTGTTCGTGGGCAACGCCAAACCCGGCTACACGTTAGCCGCCCTTTGCCGCGAGCGGCTCGGCGCTTATCAAGCGGAAAAAGGCCGCTACCCCGACACGGTGTTTTTGCAGAACCACGGCGTCTTTTTTGCCGCCGACACCACGGAAGAACTCGACGCCATGACGGCGCACGTCATGCGGGCCATCGACGCCCGCGTCGGTGCGCGCCCCGTTCGTGAGGAAGCCGCGATCGACGAGACAAAGGCGAAAGAAACGGCCGCTCTGCTCGCCGACCTGTACGGCGGCGCCGTGTGCTGCTGCCGCGCGGGGTCGGTGCTGGGCGAGGGCGATCCCCTGCTCTCGCTGACGCCGGATCACATCGTTTACTGCAAAGCGGAACCGCTCGTTCTGCGTGCGGGCGACGACCCCGCGGTCGCGTTTGCCGCCTTTGTCAAAGCGCACGGCTATAAACCGAAAGTCGTGTTCTGCCGCGGCCTTGCCGCGTTCTGCTGCGGCGCGACGGAAAAAGAAGCCGCCACCGCGGCCGCCGTGCTGTTCGACGCGGTCAGCATTCGCGTCTATGCCGCCTCGTTCGGCGGCGTTTGCCCCATGCCGGCGTGGCTCGTCGACTTTATCACGCATTGGGAAGTCGAAAGTTACCGCGCCAAAGTGTCGCAAGGGGGGTGAGAGCATGGCCGTCTACATCAACAATCACATCCACACCACCTACTCGTTCTCTCCCTACACGCCGACCGCCGCCGCCGAAGCGGCCAAAGCCGCTGGTCTTGAAACGGCCGGCATTATGGATCACGACACCTGCGCCGGCGCGCATGAATTTCTCGCGGCCGCCGCGCGCGTGGGGATCCCCGCCACCTGCGGGCTCGAGTGCCGGGTGGATATGTCGGATACCGCCCTCTGCGGCAGGCGTCTGAACAATCCCGACCAGATCTCCGTGGCCTACGTGGCCATGCACGGCATTCCCCACGGCAATCTCGACGCCGTCGACGCCGCCTTTGCCCCCTACCGCGCCAAACGCAACCTGCGCAACCGCGAAATGGTAAAACGCATCGACGCGCTGGTCGCGCCCTGCGGCCTGTCGCTCGATTTCGACCGCGACGTGCTGCCGCTTGCCGTCGGCACCGTGACCGAGCGGCACCTTCTCTTCGCGCTGGTTAAAAAGATCGTCGCGCGCTACAAAACGCCTGCCGAAGTCGTGGCTTTCCTTTGCGGCGACATGGGGCTTTCCCTCTCCGAAAAGCAAATAAAAACGCTGACGGTCGATCCCGACCCGCGCTTTTACGAGTACGATATCCTCGGCATTCTCAAGGGCAATCTGGTCAAGCGTTTTTACGTGGACGCGACCGACGAATGCCCGCCCGTGCGCGAGTTCATCAAAACGGTGCGCCGGTACGGCGGCATTGCGGCCTACGCCTATCTCGGCGACGTGACCGACTCGGTGACGGGCGACAAGGCGGCGC
>CAMZFG010000133.1 GCA_947306035.1 uncultured Clostridia bacterium
GAGCACGTCATTGGTAATGACGAGGTCATCGGTCCGAATCCGATTAGCAGCTCCAGAAAAAAGCACGCTTCGGCGTGCTTTTTTCCATCTCGGCCCAAAAAAATCGTTTTGCGCGCGATTTGACTTGACAAAACGCCTTTTATGCGTTACAATAAATTGATAACGACGCAAAACGGGGCGAAAAAACACCTGTTTTTCGATTTTTACGCAAGGAGAAAAGCCATGATCTGTCGTATCTGCGGTACAGAGAGCAACGGTCGGCGCTGCGCCCATTGCGGGGCGCCCGTCGTCGACGGCGCTTTCGGCGATCCCAAAGCGGCCGCGACCGTCGGCAAAAAAGGCAAAAAGAAAAAGCCGGTCATTCACATGCGCGCCATCATCTGGCCCGCCGTTTCGCTGATGATACCGCTGATCTATCTCTTTGCCGATCTGTTCGTTTCCTATTCTCCCGATATGTACGCGCCCGACGCGTCGGGCGTTTCCAAATTCACGCTGCTCATCGACCGGCTGTCGTCGCCCGCGTATGACGGCAACTCGTTCACCGAACTGGTCGACGGCGTTTACGGCATCGGCACCAAACTGGTCAAAACGGTGTCTTTTCTCGATTATCTTTCGGGCAAAGCCATGGAGTTCACCTTTCCCATGCTGCTCATCGTGGCGCTGTCGCTGTTCAGCGGCGTCATGGGCGTGCTGCTCATCGTCACGGGCGGCCGCATCCTGCGCACCAAACTCATGTCCGACCTGACGCTGTTCGGCGGCTTCGGCGCGGCTGTTTCGCCCCTGATCGCCAACGTGCTGGTGCGCGGTTTCTACGTCATGTCAAAGGGCGGTCTCGCCGGTGCGGACGAAGCCATGCGCTACGTCGGTTTTTCCGTCGAGGCGGTGCTGATGATGTGCCTGGCCGTCTCCTCGCTTTTGCCGTCGGTCGGCGTGCTGCGCGCCATTTCGGCCGCCGCCCAGCAAAAGCCGGACTACGTGCCGTTCCCGTTCCGTCTGTTCGGCAGGCGGTCGTTCAACTTTTGCCGCATGCTGGCGCTCATCTTTGCCGGCGTTGCCGTGCTGATCCCCGTGCTGTATCTCTTCACGCCCGTCCTTTCCACCGGCTCTCTGCTTGATTTCAAGAGCGCGGGGGAGGCGGCTTTCCCGAACCTGATCGCGCAGGCAAAAGCCGTTTTCGCCCTGATCGGCGGCACCTCCGACGTCGGCACCGAACTGCGTTCGCTCTGCGTGCCGATCCTCAACGTCTGCTTCTTCCTGCAGCTGCCCATTCTGTTCTTGGCCATGATCCCCGTGGTCAAGTCGGTCTACCGCCTCTTTACCGTGCGGTGCGAGGCGCTCTACGACCGTTGGTGCGACCGCATCGCCATGTCCCGCGCGTCTTCCCGCCTGCGTCGGCCCGTGCTCTCGCCTTTCCTTTCTTTCACGGTGGTGCAGGGCATTCTGCTGGTGGTGCTGATGCTCGCCTCGCACGTCACGGCGCACGTCGATTTTTCCTCGGTCGAGGATACGCTCGGCGTGGCCTATTTGATGCTGGCCTACGTCAAAAGTCTCTGCGGCACCAACACGCTCTACGCCATACTGGCCACGCTCGGCGTGCTGTTTGCCTCGCTTGCGGGCAACGGCGCCCTGCAGCTGCTCTCCGTTTCGGCGGCGCAATCCAAAAAACAGGAATAAACTTCAACGCAAAAAGCCGACCCCGCGGGGTCGGCTTTCTTTTTATGTCAAGGGTTCAAGGCACCCGTTCAGCACCGCGTTGTAAACGCTGTTGATCTTGCGCCAGGTCGCGGGGCCGACGATGCCGTCCGCGGCAAGGCCGAACGTCGACTGGAACGCCACCACGGCCCCCTGCGTCCGCGCGCCGAAACGGCCGTCCGCCGCCAGCGTGGGAATGGTGGCCACCACCACGGCGATCTCGTCGAGGCGCTGCTGGATATAACTGACGAACGGGCCCGTCGAGCCGTTTTTCAGCAGCACGCCCGGGTAATCCATCTGGTCGGCCGGCGCGGGAGCGTTCTCGGTGCAGCCGGAACTGACGGCGGCGTACATTTTGGAAAGACCGTTCCAGGTGGCGGGGCCTACCACGCCGTCGGCGGTCAGGCCGAACGTCGACTGGAAGGACTGCACGGCGCGCTGGGTCGCGCTGCCGAAAGCGCCGTCGACCGTGACGCGCGGAATGACGGGGAACTCCGAATCCACGGCGTTGAGCATTTTTTGCACGCATACTACGTCGTCGCCCCACGAGCCGTAGCGAATGGGCGTGCCGGGGTAGGGGCGCACGTCGACGGAACCCTTCGGGTCGTCGGCCTTGAGAGAGCCCGTATAGAGCGACTCGATGGCGTCCCAGGTGTTGGGGCCGATCACGCCGTCGGGCTGCAGGTCGTACGCTTTCTGGAAGGAGCGCACGCTGTCGGCCGTGCCGGCGCCGTAAATGCCGTCGACCACGGGCGCGGGAACGGCTGGGTTGAACGTGGCGATGCGGGAGAGGTAAAACTGCATTTTTTTGACCGCCGGGCCCGAAGAACCGATGTTCAGAAGATTGCCGCCGTAAGGCCCCACGTCGTACTCCGGTTCCTGCCCCTCGCTGGTCAGTTCGGCCAGTTTCTTGACGGCGGTATAGATGTAGGAGATGCGGTACCAGGTGGATTTGCCCACGATGCCGTCCTGCGTCAGGTTGAAAATGGACTGAAAACGGCGCACCATCTGTTCCGTCTGCGCGCCGTACACCCCGTCGGCGTAGGTGGTGCCGATGGCGGGATAGTTGATGGCGATGCGGTTGAGCTGCGTCTGAATGGTGCGCACCGCCGAGGAGGTGGTGCCGGGTCGCAGCACGCCGGGATAACTGCCCGTCAGGCCCCGCACGTCGCCCGCCGTCACCAGTTCGATGGTGCCGTAATAGCGCGTCAGGATCTGTCTGGCGTTCAACCCCTGGTTGGCCAGCGTCACCGTGCCCCATTGGCTCATGCCGGGGCAGGTCACCGTGGTGCCGTTGCAGTATTCGGCGTAGAACGGCTCCGCGCGTCCCGGTTTGCGGATATAGATATTGAAGATCTCGTCTACGATCTTGGAGATGCTGTCGAAAATGTTGCGCCCGTACACGAAATACTGGTCGAACGCCGTGGAGTTGGTGATGTCGTAATCGTACCCGCGCGAGGGGTACCACTCGGTGTAAAGGCGATTGAGCGCGAGCGAGATCTGCGCGTAGATGTTGGCGCGCAGCGACTCCTCGGGCCAGGTGGGGTAGATCTCGCTCGACGCCACGTTCTTGATATAGTCGGGAAAACTGACCGAAACCGTGTCGGCGTTCGAGCCGGGTCTGCCGAGATGCACGCGGATGCGGGAAGGGATATAGACGCTCGACAGAATGCGCATGTCGGGCGGCGGCGTGCTTTCGCGGGGCTCCGTGCCGTCGTAAAGTCCGCCGACCTGCCCGGGGTAAACGATGGTGTCAAAGCCGTCCGGATCGGTGGCCTCGCCCGGCAGGGGGATCAGACCGACGGGCAGGTCTGCCTGTTCGTCGCCGAACATGCGCACGGCCTCGACCCGCACGGCGTAGTAGCCCTCGGCGCGCACGGTCACGTCATACAGCGAATAGGGGCGGGTGCGCGTGTCGGGGTTGAGCGAGGTCTCCGGCGGCGGCGCGGGCAGTTCTATGGGGTCGGAACGGCCGAGCGCGGCCTCTCCCACGGTCTGCTCCGTGACCAGCGCCCCGTCCTCGCCAAAGACCCGCACGACGTAGTCCGCGACCGGCATGGCCTCTGTGGCGGTGGAAACGACGATGATGAGTTTTGCCATAAAAGTTCCTCCTTCGGCATGATAGTGCCACAGGCAGGATATGCAAAAGTCGAAAGAAACGACAAAAAAAGAGCCGCGGCGGCGGCTCTTTTTTAAGATCACAGACTGCCCACCGTGCGGGGGAACAGCAGGGTGTCGCGAATGTTCTGCACGCCGGTGACGTACATCAGCAT
>CAMZFG010000134.1 GCA_947306035.1 uncultured Clostridia bacterium
TTACAGTGTACCGAAAATGCGGTCGCCCGCGTCGCCGAGGCCCGGCACGATGTAGGCGTGGTCGTTCAGACGCTCGTCCAGCGCGGCGGTGTAGATATCGACGTCGGGATGCTCTTCCTGCACCTTTTTGACGCCCTCGGGGGCGGCGACCAGGCACATGAAGCGAATGTGGGTGCAGCCGTGCTCTTTGAGTTTGGTCAGCGCGTCAGCCGCGGAGCCGCCCGTTGCCAGCATGGGGTCGACCAGAATGACCAGGCGCTGCTCGATGTCGGCGGGCAGTTTGCAGTAGTATTCGACGGGTTTGTGCGTTTCGGGGTCGCGGTACATGCCGATATGGCCCACTTTGGCCACGGGCACCAGACTCTGCAGGCCGTCGACCATGCCGAGGCCGGCGCGCAGAATGGGCACGATGGCGATCTTTTTGCCGGAGATCATTTCGGCCTGCATTTTGGTGATGGGCGTCTCGATGGTGACCGGCTCAAGGGGCAGGTCGCGGGTCAGTTCATAGCCCATCAGCATGGCGATCTCGTTGAGCAGCTCGCGAAAGTCTTTGGAGCCGGTCTTTTTGTTGCGCATGATGGAGAGTTTGTGCGTGATAAGAGGATGATCGATCACATGAAGTTTGCTCATGGCAGTCTCCTTTGTCTTATGTCATTGACCCTATTATACTCCATACTCCGCCCTTTTTCAAGAGATTATCCGAAAAAGCGCAAAAGTTTTTGCCGCGGCGTTGACCCCCGCCGCAAAACATGATAAAATAAGAAAAAACGAAAGGAGCCGATCATGCGGGAAAAACCGACCGTCCGCGTGCTGACGCTGGGCTGTAAAGTCAATCAGTATGAGAGCGAAGCCATTGCCGAGGCGTTTTTGCGTGACGGCTTTTTCGTGCGGAAAAGAGGCCCCGCGGACGTTTACGTCATCAACACCTGCACCGTGACAGCCGAGGCCGACCGCAAAGCGGGGCAGCTGATCCGCCGCGCCGCGGCCGAAAATCCCGCGGGCTACGTCATCGTCACGGGCTGCACGGCGCAGAACGCCCCGGGGGCGGTGGCCGCCATTGCGGGCGTGGACGACGTGTGCGGCAACCGCGACAAACTCTCGGTGGTGGCGGCCGCCAAACGCCTTTTGGCAAGCGGCAAAAAGAGCGCCCCGACCCTGCGCGTGACGCCGCTTGACGGCGCGCCGTTCGAGCCCATGCGCATCACCCGTTTCGACCGAACCCGCGCCTACGTCAAGGTCGAGGACGGATGCGAAAATCATTGCGCCTACTGCGCCATTGCCGCGGCCAGGGGGCCCGTGCGCTCCAAACCCGCAAGTGAGGCCGTGGCCGAGGTGGCGGGGCTCGTCGCCGCCGGCTGCCGCGAGGTGGTGCTGACGGGCATTGAGATCGCCGCCTGGGGGCGCGACCTTGACGGCGGGCAAAACCTGCTCGATCTGCTCTTTGCCGTCTGCCGTCTGCCGGGGCTTGACCGCGTGCGTCTCTCCTCGCTCGATCCCGCCCTGCTGCGCCCCGCGTTCGTCGAAAAATTGGCCGCGCTGCCCCACATCGCGCCGCATTTTCACCTGTCGGTGCAAAGCGGCAGTTCGGCGGTGCTGGCGGCCATGAAGCGCAAGTATAACCGTGAGCAGCTGCTCGCGGCGATCGCGCTGCTGCGCCGGTATTTTCCCGAAGCGGAGTTGACCGCCGACGTCATAGCGGGCTTTCCCGGCGAGACGGAGGCCGATTTTGCCGACACGCTCTCGGTGGTGCGGGAAGCGGCGTTTTTGCACGTGCACGCGTTCCCCTACTCCAAGCGGGCGGGCACGCCGGCGGCGACCTACCCGGATCAGGTGCCCGCGGCCGTCAAAAAAGCGCGCACGGCGGCGCTGATCGCGGCAGGCGCGGAGGAAAAGATCAAACGGCTGGAACGGGCGCTGTCCATGCCCCGACGCGAGGTGCTGTTCGAGACGTATGAAAACGGTTTTGCCGTGGGGCACACCGCCTCGTTTCTGGAAGTGGCGGCCCCTTCTCCCGTTCCGCTGCACGGGCAGATGCGCACGGTGACGCTGACCGGCCGCACCGACACGCGCCTCCTCTCGACGGTAGAGCCGGAGACCGCCGCAAAAAAATTTTGAAAAGGGCTTGCATTTTTCAAAAGAATATGATATAATACCCCTTGCTGTAAAATTTTTAACGGATCTTACCCGCACAAAGGGTGCGACAGGAGGTGTCTTGACATGGCAAAATGCAGTATTTGCGGCAAAGGCGTGGTGTTCGGTCAGAACGTCTCGCACTCCAACCGCAAGACCAATCGGTCTTGGAAGCCCAACATTCGTCGGGTCAAAGCGGTTGTGAACGGCACGCCCACCACGGTGGCGGTGTGCGCCCGTTGCCTGCGCTCGGGCAAAGTGACCCGCGCATAAAACACGAAAGACGCCCGTGCGTGACCACAAGGTCGCCGCGGGCTTTTTCACAGGATTTTGTACAAAAGGAGATACGGATATGTCTTGGTTAGGTCTTGAAAAGAAAGTCGTGATCGTCACGGGCGGCGCTTCCGGCATCGGGGCGGCCTGTGTGAAAGAATTGCTGGCCTGCGGCGCTTACGTGACCGTGGCCGACGTCAGTGAAAACGCCCCCGCTTTTGAGGAGGGCAACGGCAAATATCTGTACGTGCGCACCGACATCACCCGCCGCGACAGCGTGGAGGCCATGGTGCAGAAAACCGTGGAAACGTTCGGCGGCGTTGACGTGCTGGTCAACAACGCCGGCATCAATATCCCCCGCCTGCTCGTGGACGAAGGGCACCAGTACGAACTGGACGAGGCCGTGTGGGACAAGGTGATGAACGTCAACGTCAAGGGCACGTTCTTCTGCTCGCAGATCGCGGGCCGCGAAATGGTCAAGGCGGGGCACGGCGTCATTATCAACATGTCCTCGGAGTGCGGCCTTGAGGGCAGCGAGGGCCAGAGCGTGTACGCCGCCAGCAAGAACGCCGTCAATTCCCTGACCCGCTCCTGGGCCAAGGAACTCGGCAAAAAAGGCGTGCGCGTGGTGGGCGTGGCCCCCGGCATTATGGAAGCCACGGCGCTGCGCACCCTCTCCTACGAGACCGCGCTGGCTTACACCCGCGGCATCACGATCGAACAACTGCGCGCCGGCTATAACAAAACGGGCACCACGCCACTCGGCCGCGCGGGCAAACTCTCTGAAGTCGCCGACCTCGTGGCGTTTCTCGCCTCGGATCGCGCCTCTTACATTCACGGCGTGACCATCAACGTGGCGGGCGGCAAGACGAGAGGTTGACAAACAGCGCCGGAAAACGCGGAAAGGAGACAGCATGCGCACAAAGATCATACTGTTTGCCTATTATACGACCGCGCTGCTCGTCTGCCTGTTCGTCGCGCTGGCACATCCCGAGGCGGTGCTTGTGACGTGGAGCGACACCCTCGCCGTTTTGCTTGCTCTTTTCTGCCTCTACTTGATGATATCTCACAGTCCGCCGCTGCGGCAATCCATCATCGACCACGCGCGCGGCAGTTACAAGTATCAAAAAGGCGACGGCATGGTATTTGTGGAATGGGGCGACGAACCCGGTATGCGCAAAGACTGGCGGCATGAGGACAGGGTGTATTACGCAAATCATACGGCGCCGTTCGTTTTTTGGCTATCGGCCCTGACCCTGCCGCCTTTTTTGCCGATCATCCTTTTTTTGGACGAGATGCCGACCCTCACGGTCAGTATGCTGCTGTTCGCTGCGGTCGCGACCGCTTTTTCGATCCGTTATTACAAAGACAAAAGCAAACTGATGCGGCAGCAAAAAGAAGAGCGCGAACGCGCCTTGAAAGAGCACGAAGAGCAGGAACGCAAAAAGCATTGGAAATATTGAAATATAAAAAACCGACAGCACGCTGTCGGTTTTTTATTCGGCGGGCAGGCGGTCGTTGACGTAGGCCTCGGCTTCCTGCTCGTCAAGGCCCAGC
>CAMZFG010000135.1 GCA_947306035.1 uncultured Clostridia bacterium
CCAGCAGCACGTGACTGGGGTCGAGCGACCCCGACGTACACGCCGAACCCGACGAGGCCATGACGCCCCTGTCGTCGAGCAGCAGCAAAAGCGACTCGCCCTCGATGCCCTCGAAACAGAAGTTGACGTTGCCGGGCAAGCGCGCGTGCGCGTCGCCGTTGAGCGCCGCGTGCGGAACGGCGGAAAGTCCGGCGATCAGGCGGTCGCGCAGCGCGGTCAGTTTCTGCGCGTTCGCCGCCATATCCCGCACCGCCTCGTCGAGCGCCGCCGCCATAGCCGCGATGCCCGCCACGTTTTCGGTGCCCGCTCGCCTGCCGCGCTCCTGTGCGCCGCCCTCGATCAGGTTTTGCAGGCGCACGCCCCGCCTCGCGTACAGAAAGCCCGTGCCTTTCGGCCCGTGGAACTTGTGCGCCGAGGCCGAGAGCAGATCGACGCCGTCCCGCTCCACGTCGACCGGAACGTGTCCTATCGCCTGCACCGCGTCGGTATGGAACAGCACGCCGCGCGCGCGGCAGACGCGGCCGATCTCACGAATGGGCTGCAGCGTGCCGATCTCGTTGTTGGCGTACATGACCGTGACCAAACACGTATCGTCGCGAAGGGCCTCTGCCAACTCGTCGGTACGCACGATGCCGTTCTCGTGAACGGGGAGCAAGGTGACGGAAAAGCCCTCTTTTTCCAGTTTTTTTAAGGTGTGCAGCACCGCGTGGTGCTCGATGGCGTCGGACACGATGTGCCGTTTTCCGTTTTTGGCGCCCATGGCGGCCGCCGACAGAATGGCCTGATTGTCCGCCTCGGAGCCGCCCGAGGTAAAGGTGATCTCGCGCGCCGAGGCGCCGATACAGCGCGCCACCGTCTCCCGCGCGTTCTCGATCGCTTCCCTCGCCCGCTGACCGAGCGCATACAAACTGGAGGGGTTGCCGTACTGTTCCGTCAGATACGGCATCATGGCCGCGATCGCCGCGGGGCTCATGGCCGTGGTTGCCGCGTTGTCGGCGTAGATCTTCATGTTCGTCGCTCCTTTTTTCGTTCTGCCGCCATTATACTCCTATTTGCCTACTATGTCAATAGGCGAATAGAAAAATTCACGTTTTGACTTGATTTGCCCACTTACCCTGTGGTATAATAGGTAAAAATAACGAAAAGCGAGGCGGACTGTATGATCTTTACCATATCGACCAAAGGGCGCTACGCGCTGCGCGTCATGCTCGACCTGGCGCAGCACGGCGGCGCCGGCCCGGTGCCGCTCAAGGAGATCGCGGAGCGGCAGGAGATCTCCAAAAAGTATCTCGAGATCATCGCGGGCGAACTCGTCAAGGGCGGCCTGGTCACGGGCGCCAGCGGCAAAGGCGGCGGCTATCGGCTGTGCCGGGCGGCGGATGCCTACACCGTCGGCGAGATCCTGACGGTCACCGAGGGGCCTTTTTGCACGGTGGCGTGCCTTGCCGAGAACGCGGCGGCCTGCCCGCGCGCGGGGCAATGCAAAACGCTGCCGCTGTGGAGCGAACTGGACGATATGATCCACAACTATCTTTTCTCAAAAAAGTTGAGTGACTTACTATAATAAAAGGAGGAGCCGCACGGCTCCTCCCTCTTTTTTACGCCTCCACGGCGGAGGCAAATTTTTGCTTGGTCTGATCGATCTTTTTCTGCTCGGCGGGCGCCACGGGATACCAGCCGCGGCTGTTCATCTCGCGGAACACCTGCTGCTGCATCTTGTGGGTCTCCTCCAGCAGATTGGTCATGCAGGAAAGCACCTCGGGCGTGGCGCACTCGGTCACCACGGTGTTGTAGGTCGAGGTGAGATACTTCTCGCTGTAGAGAAGATCCCGCATTTTTTCCTGGTCGGTAAACTGGCAGTTTTCGCACTCGTTCATGGCCTTTTTTCTCCTTTACTTCAGATTTTCGTAGAGTTTGTTCATGTGCTGCTCGTGTTTTTTCGCCAAGCGGCGATAGCAGTCGGACAGGGCCTTGTCCTCGGTGGTGTCGGCCAGGTAGGCGCACTTGGCGGCCACGGTCTGCTCGGCCGACAGCAGATCGCCCACGGCGGTCAGTTCTTTGCCGGTGATTTGTGCCATTTTTTTGATCTCCTTTCTTGAGATATGCTTATTTTAGCCGCCGAACGGGGCGAATTATTCAGTTTTCGGCCAAAAACGTTTCCTTTTTTGCGCGAAGTGTGCTATACTGATAGCAACACGCAAAAAGGAGGGCGACCCATGCCGCATTCCGAGAACGAAACCAAACAGAAAAAACGCCGTCACCTGTTTTTTACCACGCTGGTACTGCAGATCCGGCAGGATAAAAAGGCCTACGTGGTCTATCTCGTGCTGCAGGCCCTGATCCTGGTCGTTATTGTCCGCAGCATCATGCTCGGCAAGTACGAAAACGTGTTCACCGCGCTGCTGGCCGAACTGCTTTTGCTGATCCCGCCCCTGCTTGAAAAGGGCTTTCACGTCGATATCCCCACCACGCTGGAGATACTGGCCTATATCTTCGTCTTTTGCGCCGAGATCCTCGGCGAGATCGGCAACTACTACGTGCGCTTCCCGTTCTGGGACACCATGCTGCACACTTTCAACGGCTTCATGTTCGCGGCCTTCGGCTTTTGCCTGGTGGATATCTTCAATAAAAGCAAGCGGTTCCGCTTTGAACTTTCCCCGTTCTTTCTCGCCCTGGTGGCCTTCTGTTTCTCCATGACCATCGGCGTGCTGTGGGAGTTTCTGGAGTGCGCGGCCGACCTGCTGCTCAAAACGGACATGCAGAAAGACACCTTCGTCACGGGCTTCGGCACCGTTTCGCTGCCCAACGATCTGGGGCAAAAAGTGACGCAGGTGCGCGATATCGTCACCACCACCGTACAGACCGCCGACGGGCGCGTCATCACCATGCAGGGCTACCTTGATATCGGTCTTTTAGATACCGTTAAGGACCTTTTCGTCAATTTCGTCGGCGCCGTGGTGTTCAGCGTCATCGGCTACGTCTACGTGCGCCGGCGCGGGCGCGGACGCCTGGCCGCCCAGTTCATTCCCGTTTTTCAGGGCGACGCGGACGACGCGGAGCCAAAGGACGACTGCCCGCCCGAAAATAAAGAAACCGGGAATTGACAAAACGGGAAAGATATGCTATAATATCATAGTTTGATAAAACCATGCCCGCGGGCGTGCCCGCGGAGATCAACCGAAAGGCATGATAAGATATGAAATTCGCGCGCCCGAAAACCGAGGGAGCCATGAACATCATCATCGTCGGCTGCGGCAAAGTGGGACAGAACCTGGCCGAGCAACTCAACGAGCAGGGCAATAATATCACCGTCATCGACTCCGACCCCAGAAAGGTGAACGATCTCTCCACGCGTCTTGACGTCATGGGCGTGGTGGGCAACGGCGCCACGCACGCCACGCAGGAAGAGGCCGGTGTGGCGGGGGCCGATCTGCTGATCGCCGTGACGGGGTCTGACGAGCTCAACCTGCTCTGCTGCCTGATCGCCAAAAAAGCGTCTGACTGTCAGACCATTGCCCGCGTCAAAAACCCGGACTACAGCGGCGAATCCGATTACCTCAAAAACGAACTCGATCTCGCGCTGGTCATCAACCCCGAGTATGCCGCCGCGGGTGAGATCGCGCGGGTGCTCCGCTTCCCCTCCGCCATTAAGATCGACACCTTCGGCGGGGGCAAAGTCGAACTTTTGAAATTCCGGCTGCCCGAGAACAGCCCGCTCGCGGGCGTTTCGGCACGGGAAATGGCGACCAAATTCCAGAGCGACGTGCTGATCTGCACCGTCGAGCGCGGCGACGAGGCCTATATCGTCAAAGGCGATTTCGTCTTTCAGGCGCGCGACGTGCTCTCGCTGGTGGCCTCCCCCCGCAACGCCGAAAGTTTCTTTTCCAAAATCAATTATAAGACCCATTCGGTGCGCAGCGTCATGATCGCCGGCGGCGGCAAGACCGCCCA
>CAMZFG010000136.1 GCA_947306035.1 uncultured Clostridia bacterium
CTCTCGCCCATCGGCAAATGCAAAGTGGTGATGGAGTTTTCCGGCAAGGGGCTGATCAAAGGTGAGCCGGACGCTTCCTCGTTCCCGACGGGGGGCTTGCGCGCCACCTTTGAGGCGCGCGGCTACACCGCGTGGGACCCCGCTTCCTATGCCTTTGTCAAGGACGGCACGCTGTATATCCCGACGGCGTTCTGCGCCTATACGGGCGAGGCGCTCGACGCCAAAACGCCGCTGCTGCGCTCGATGGACGCCATCTCCAAAGAGGGCCTGCGCCTTTTGAAACTGTTCGGCATGACCGACGTCAAACGCCTGACCCCCTCGGTCGGCGCGGAGCAGGAATACTTCATCATCGACAAAGAGACGTACGACCGCCGCAAGGACCTCATTTACACCGGCCGCACGCTGTTCGGCGCGCCCGCGCCCAAAGGGCAGGAACTCGAGGACCACTACTTCGGGCCGCTGAAGACCCGCATCGGCGATTTCATGCGGGAGTTGGACGAGGAGCTGTGGAAACTGGGCATTCCCGCCAAGACCAAACACAACGAGGCCGCGCCCGCGCAGCACGAGCTGGCGCCCGTTTTCAGCACGGTCAATCTGGCGGTCGACCAGAACCTGATCGTCATGGAGTACATGAAGCGCATTGCCGAAAAGCACGGCCTTGTGTGCCTGTTGCACGAAAAACCCTTTGCCGGCGTCAACGGCAGCGGCAAGCACAACAACTGGTCGCTTGATACCGACACGGGCAAAAATCTGCTGAAACCGGGCAAAACGCCCGCCGAGAACAAACTGTTCCTGCTGATGCTGGCCGCCGTCATCAAAGCGGTGGACGACTATCAGGATCTGATGCGCGTGTCCACGGCTTATCCCGGCAACGACCACCGCCTCGGCGCCAACGAGGCGCCGCCCGCCATCGTTTCCATCTTTATCGGGGAAGAGTTGACGGCGCTGGTAGACGCCATTGTGGAGGGCCGCGCCTTTGAGAGCGGCAAGCGGGGCAAACTGGACCTCGGCATTCCCACGGTGCCCACGTTCAACAAGGACACGTCCGACCGCAACCGCACCTCGCCCTTTGCCTTTACCGGCAACAAGTTCGAGTTCCGCATGGTGGGTTCCTCGCAGAACATCGCCATGCCCAACGTGGTGCTGAACACCGCCGTGGCGGAGTCGTTCAGGCAGTTTGCCGACGCGCTGGAAGCCGCGCCGAAATTCGACGAGGCGCTGGCGGCTCTGATCAAAGAGACCCTCAAAGAGCATCGCCGCATCCTGTTCGGCGGCAACGGCTATGCCGACGCGTGGCGTGAGGAAGCGAAAAAGCGCGGGCTGCTCAACCTTGATAACAGCGTGGACGCCTACGCGACCTTTACCGACGCCAAGAACGTGGCGCTGTTCACCCGTCACGGCGTGATGAGCGAGACGGAGATGCGCTCGCGCAAAGAGGTGTGGTTCGAGAACTACGCCAAGATCATCAACATCGAGGCGCAGACCATGATCGAAATGGCGGGGCGCGAACTGATACCCGCCGCGACCGCCTACGCCGCCGAGGTGGCCTCTGCCGCCGCCGCCAAGGAAACGGTGGTGCCGGGCGTGGATATTTCGGTCGAAACCGATACCATTCGGGCACTTTCCGATAAAACGGCGGAAGCGTACGCCTGCCTGAAAGCCCTGCGCGAGGCGGACGCCGCGGCCACGGCCGAGCCGGACAACGAAAAGAGAGCGCGCGCCTTCCGCGACCGCGTCATTCCCGCCATGGCGGCGCTGCGCCGCGCGGTGGACGGCATGGAAGTGTTGACGGCCGCCACGTTCTGGCCGTTGCCGAACTACGGCGATCTGATGTTCCGTATTTGAGGAGTGTAACATGGCATTGTGTTTTTTGAACCCCATTGACGGGGATTGTTTGACCAACAAGGCGGGAGAATTGACCGCCGACGGCAAAACGCTTTGGGTCAGGGTGCGTCTTACGGCCCCGGCGGGACACGCGGTGACGGTGAACGGTGTGCCGGCCGTGCCGGACGGAGAGGGAGCGGTTTGCGCGAGGGTGTCTCTTTTCGGTTATCGTAACCGGCTGACGGCGATCGACGCCGGGAGCGGGGAGAGGGCGGAGGCCGACGTTTTTTGGCTGCCGCGCGCCACAGACCGTTACCGGCTTTCCATGGACGACAACATCTGGTTTTTGCAGAATATCGCAAAGCACCAAAACGAGTACAAGTCGCTGTTTGACGACCCGTATCTGGCCCTTTTTCGTGATCTGCACGAGCGGTACGGCACCAAAACGCACTTTAATATCTACTATGAATGCCCGGAGTTCGGCGGCTTTTGCCTGACCGATATGCCGGATAAATACAAGGCGGAGTGGAAAAAGAACGCCGACTGGCTGCACCTGTCGTTCCACGCGAAGGCCAACCTGCCCGATCGGCCCTATCTCAATGCGGACTACGCGACGGTGCGTCAGGACGCCGAGGCCGTGATGCGGGAGATCCTGCGCTTTGCGGGCAAAGATACCCTGCCGCCCGAGACGACCATCCATTGGGGCGCGGCCACGCGCGAGGGCGTGCGGGCGGTGCGCGATCTCGGCGTGCGGTATCTGGCCGGATACCTTTGCCTTGACAAAAAGGGCGACCCGCTCGTTTCTTACTATCTGACGCCCGACGAGGTGCGGCACACCGACCGTTACGGCATTTGGTACGACAAGCGGGAAGACGTGACCTTTTCCAAGATCGACGCGGTGCTCAACACGGGTACCTGTCGCGGCAACGTGGAGTTGCTGGAAAACGCGTTTGTCACGCACCCCGAAAAGGGATTTTGGGAATTTCTCATTCACGAGGAGTATTTTTACCCGTTCTACGCGCGGTATCTGCCCGATTTCAGAGAGCGGGTGTTCTCGGCGGTCGAATGGGCCGAGAAAAAAGGCCTGGCGCCGGCGTTTCTGACCGAAACGCACGCGGGGGAAGGAGCAGGAGCATGAACGAAACCGAAGAGATGCGGATACTCGCTTCTTCACCGGTCGTACAAAAATGGCAAAAGCCGCTGCTGACGTATCGCGATATCCCGTATAACGCCGCCCTGATCTTCAACGCGGGCGTGGCCAAGTGGCGCGGGCGCTATATCATGCTGTTCCGCAACGACTACGGCGACTATGAAAAAAAGACGCTGCGCGGCACCAACCTGGGGTTTGCGTTCAGCGACGACGGCGTGACGTGGACGCCTGCGCCCGCGCCGGCTTTCGCCATGCGGGACGACGAAGTGGAACGCATTTACGATCCGCGCCTGACGGTGATCGAAGACCGGCTTTACATGTGCTTTGCCATGGATACGAAGCACGGCCTGCGCGGCGGCGTGGCCGCCGTGAGCGACGATTTGAAAACGCTGGATATCCTTTCGCTTTCCGTACCGGACAATCGCAACATGGTGCTGTTTCCCGAAAAGATCGGCGGATACTATGTGCGCCTGGAGCGCCCCATGCCCGTCTATTCGCGGCACGGGCACGACCGCTTTGACGTGTGGTGTTCGCGCTCGCCCGACCTGCGCTATTGGGGCGACGCCAAACTGGTGCTCGGGGTGGAGCAGGTGCCGTTTGCCAACGATAAAATAGGGCCTGCCGCGCCGCCCGTCAAGACAAAATACGGCTGGCTGACCACCTTTCACGCGGTGATGCGCGACGAAAACCGCGGCAAGCACGGGTGGGAAGAACGGTGGAAAAAGGTCTACTACGCCGGCATCATGCTGCTGGATCTCAACGACCCCGCCAAAGTCGTCGGCTGGTCGAAGCAGCCGCTGCTGGCGCCCGAGCTGTATCACGAAACGACCGAGGGCTTCCGGACGGACGTGATCTTTCCGGGCGGCATGATCGCCGAGGACGACGGCACGGTCAAGATCTACTACGGCGCGGCCGACACCTGCGAGTGCCTGGCCACGGCCGCGATCGACGACCTGGCGGCGCTGTGCCTTG
>CAMZFG010000137.1 GCA_947306035.1 uncultured Clostridia bacterium
AATTTTATCATTTCGCTGACCAATCCCGGCCCTATGGGTCTTGATAAGCGCAACGACACGCAATGCGAAAAAGCGCGCCGCGCCGTAGAGACCGCCGTGGAAGCGGGCTTTAACCAGATGGAACTGTGCTGGGCCAGCCCCGAGGTGGGCATGGAGATCCTGCGCACGGCCGAGCGCCTCGGCGCGAAAGTGCTGTATCAGAACCTCTGCCGTTTCGGCGGCATGGGCTACGTCAAAAAACCGCTGAACGAACACAACGACCTGCTCGGCGCCATGCGCGACACGAAAGACTGGAAGTGCATCATGGGCTACTATCTGTACGACGAGCCCATCACGCCGGAGCAGCGCGCGCTGACGCGCCGCATGATCGAAACGGCGGAAAAAGAACGCCCCGACCTGCTGCCCTTTACCGTGTCGGACGCCGGCAATATCGAGGCGGTGGCAGACGAAGTCGATCCCGCCGAACTCTCGTTCGATACCTACCCGTTCGGCAACACGACGCAGGCGCTCGACCCACGCGACCAACTGGATCACTATAACCTTTGGTATCAATTTGAGATCGCCAAAAACGCCGCCGCCCGCATCGGCGCGCCGTTCTGGTTCGTCTATCAGGGGCACGAACTGTTCTATCACCCCTCGTTCGATACCTACACCTTTGCCGCCTCGCGTATGATGGCGAACGCGGCGCTGCTGTACGGCGCCAAAGAACTCTCCTGCTACGTCGAGTGCCACGGCGTGCTCGACCCCGACACCTGCGGGCACGGCCCCTATTTTGAGGAGCATCGCGCCTTCAACAGGCGGGTCGCCGCGCTCGGCAACACCCTGATGGCGCTGACTTGCCTGCGCGTGCTGCACGACGACGGCCTGCGCCCCGACCACGAGGGCTGGGACGAGGTGCGCGCCACCATGGCAGAGAGCGAACTGCTGACGGGCGCGCTGCCCCCGCGCACCTCGGTCTCCGAGTTGAAAAACGACCGCGGCGACCGCTATCTGATGGTGCTCAACCGCGACTACCGCCACGACCGGTCGTTCCTGCTCAAACTGAAAGAGCCGGCGCGCGTCTGGCACGTCAGCGACGAAACGGGGCTTGAACACCTCGCCTTTGACGACGAGACCCGCGTTTTCGGACACCTTGCCCCCGGCTGCGCGGCGTTATACCGCGTGCAGCCCGTGAGCGAGGAACCCTACACCATTGAGTATTATCTCGACAAAAGCGGCAAGTGAAGCAAAGAAACGCGACCCGTGTGCATACAAAACGAGGCGTAAGTGCCGAAAACGAAAGGGGGTGCCCTTATGACCGACCGCGACCGTGAACCTGCCCTTTTAGAGGCGGCGATCGACCGAAAGCAGGCCGTCAGCTTTGACGTGTTCGACACGCTGCTTTTGCGCGAGGTGCACCGGCCGAAAGATATTTTTTACCTGCTGGAGCCGTGCGCAGAAAGCCGTTTCGGCGTGCGCGATTTTTACAAAAAGCGCGTCGAGGCGGAAAGGCGGGCGCGCACGTTCGCCCCGGGCGGGGAGTGCAATTTTGACGAGATCTACGCCGCGCTGGCGCAGGAGATCGGCCCGTGCGCCGCGGATCTGCAGGAGCGGGAACGACGGCTGGAAGCGTGCTTTTCGGTCGCGAACCCCGTGATGAAACGCGCGTTCGGGTACGCGCGGGAACGCGGCAAGACCGTTTTGATCATCTCCGATATGTATCTGCCGGCCGCTGTCATCCGCACGCTGCTGCAAAACGCCGGTTACCCCGACTGCCCGCTCTACGTTTCAAACGAATACCGCTGCAACAAGCAAAGCGGCGCGCTGTTTCAATACGTGCAAAAGGAACTTGACCTGACGGCAAAAACGTGGCTGCACGTCGGCGACAACCCGGTCGGCGACTGTGAGGCGCCCCGCGCCCTCGGCATAGACGCTTACCTGTACGTGAACGTGGCCGACCGCGCGAACGCCGAACCGCAGACCGCAGAAGAACGTATCGCACAGGGGCTATTAAATAACGCGCTCTACTGCGGCGCGGGCTCCGCGGACGCGGCCGCGATCGACTCGCGCTTGAACGAACTGCTGAAAAAAGTATCTGAAACGCTGTGATGCGCGGCTTTGCCGATCGATCAAAAAAGCACCCCCGTGGGGGTGCTTTTTATATACCGTTGCGGGGCTTATTGCCCGAACACGGCGACCAGAGCCGTTTTGATCTCGCCCGCGGTGTAGCCGTAGCGCGCCAGCGCGGCGAACAGTTTTTGCTGCCCGCGGGGCTCCTCCGGTAAAGACAGCCGCTTTTTCTTCATCAGCGCGGCGCAGCGCGCCCCGCCGTCCTCTTCGCCGAGCCGTTCGGCCGCCGCCGCCAGCGCCTCCTGCCCGAACCCTTTGGCGGAAAGTTCGGAGAGGATGCGGCGGTCGCCCCACAGTTTGGCAATGCCGCGCTCGGCTTCGGAGAGAGCGGCGCGCTTTTCGTCCAGATAGCCGCGCGCGGCCAACTCGCCCGCCGCCTCGAGGGCCGCCTCTTTCGGAATGCCCCGCTGCCGCAGACGGCGCACCAGCATACCGACCGAGAGGTCGCCCGCCGAGAGCGCGCGCAGGCCCGCGTAAACGCCCCGGCAGATCTGGTCTTCATGCCGCAGGACCGATACCGTTTCCGGGTCTATCGGCCCCACGGTGGGCAGATGCGGCAGGCGCGCCGACAGCACGGTCAGCGTCAGATAATCGGGGGCGCCGTTCTCGTCGCGACCGGTCACATACAGCGTCAGGCGCGTGCCGCCGTCCGCGGCGCGCATGCCGGTCAGGGTAAAATCATCCATTGTCCTCGTCCATCTTCAGGGCGCGCAGGTCAAACGACTCGTCGTCCTCGTCCTCCACGTCAAAGGTCTCTTCACCGAGGTCGGCGTTCACGGCCGCGTCGCGGATCTTTTGCTCGATCTCGGCAAACAGTTTTTCATCGTTTTCAAGCAGTTTTCTCGCGTTGTCCTTGCCCTGCCCCAACCGCTCGCCGTTGTAGGAGAACCAGGAACCGCTCTTTTGAATGACATCGAGTGCCAGGCCGATGTCGAGCAGTTCGCCGGCGCGGGAAATGCCCTTGCCGTAGAGAATATCGAATTCGGCCGTGCGGAACGGCGGCGCCACTTTGTTTTTGACGATCTTGCATTTGACGTGGTTGCCGTAGACGTCGTTGCCGTTTTTCAGCTGTTCGGTCTTGCGCACGTCGATGCGCACCGAGGCGTAGAACTTCAGCGCCCGGCCGCCCGTGGTCGTTTCGGGATTGCCGTACATCACGCCCACTTTTTCGCGCAGCTGGTTGATAAAGATGACCACCGCGTTGCTCTTGGAAATGACGGCGGACAGTTTGCGCATGGCCTGGGACATGAGGCGCGCCTGCACGCCGACCTGCGACTGGCCCATATCGCCCTCGATCTCCTGCCGCGGCACCAGCGCCGCCACCGAGTCGATGACCACCACGTCGATGGCGCCGGAGCGCACCAGCGCCTCGGTGATGTCGAGCGCGTCCTCGCCGCAGTCGGGCTGCGACACGAGCAGGTTGTTGATGTCAACGCCGAGGGCCTTGGCGTAAACGGGGTCAAGGGCGTGCTCCGCGTCGATGAAAGCGGCCTGCCCGCCGATCTTCTGCACCTCGGCCACGATGTGCAAAGCCACCGTGGTCTTGCCGGAGGATTCCGGCCCGAAGATCTCGATGATGCGCCCGCGCGGCACGCCGCCGATGCCGAGCGCCATGTCGAGCGACAGCGAGCCCGTGTGCACGGCCTGCACTTCCATGTGGGTGTTTTCGCCGAGTTTCATCACCGTGCCCGCGCCGAAATCGCGTTCCAGTTGTTTGATGGCGGTCTCCAGCGCCTTTTTGCGCTCCGCCGCGTCCGTGATCTGCATATTGCCGCCCTTTTTGGCGCCCGTCGTCTGTTTCAT
>CAMZFG010000138.1 GCA_947306035.1 uncultured Clostridia bacterium
AAGGAGAAGTCGGTACCGAAGATATTTTTACCGAGCAGGCCTTTTTCATGCGCCTGATCGATGGCGATCTGCAGACGTTTGATGGCGATGGGGTACTCGGCGCGGACGTAGATGTAACCCTCGTCGGAGCCGATGGCGTAACCGGCAATGGCCATGGCTTCCAGCACGGCGTGGGGGTCGCCCTCCAGCACCGAGCGGTCCATGAACGCGCCGGGGTCGCCCTCGTCAGCGTTGCAGCAGACGTATTTTTTCACCTTGCCGCGATTGGCGCAGGCGAATTTCCATTTCAGGCCCGTGGGGAAGCCCGCGCCGCCGCGGCCGCGCAGACCGGAGTCGAGCATGGTCTGGATGACCTCGTCGGGGGTCATTTCGGTCAGGGCCTTGGCAAGCGCCTGGTAGCCGTCCATGCCGATGTACTCTTCAATGTCTTCGGGAGCGATCACGCCGCAGTTGCGCAGCGCCACGCGTTTTTGCATTTTGTAGAAAACGGTGTCGTTGAGCGAGGTGATGACGCTGCCGTCTTCCTTTTTGGCGCCCGTGCCGGCGCCGATGGTGTATTCCTCGACGATCTGCCCGCCCTTGAGGTGTTTTTCCACCACTTCGGCGGCCTTCTCGGCGGTCATTTTGACGTAGGTCACTTTTTCTTTGCCGGTCTCGTACACTTCCATGACGGGCTCGTACTGGCAAATGCCGATACAGCCGGTCTCGGTCACGGCCACGCGGTCGCCGAGTTTTTCGGCGGCGACTTTATCGACCACGGTGTTATAGACGGGGCGCGCGCCGGCGGCGATGCCGCAGGTCGCCATGCCGACCACAACGCGGATCCGATCTTTGCCTTCGTTCAGCAGGATCTGATCTTTTTTGCGGTCGCGGATCGCCGTCAGTTCGGCGATAGTCAGAGATTTCATATCTTTATTATCCTCCCCTTAATGTTCTTTCGGTCAGGCCTTGTATTTGGCCAAAATGCCGGGCACCTGGTCGGGCGTCATACGGCCGTAAACGTCGCCGTTGATCGTCATGACGGGAGCAAGGCCGCACGCGCCGATGCAGCGGGTGGCTTCCAGCGAGTACTTGCCGTCGGAAGAAGTGCTGCCCACGGGCAGGTTCAGCTCCTCGGAGATCTTGTCCATGACCGCGCCGGAACCCTTGACGTAGCAAGCGGTGCCGAGGCACACGGAAATGGCGTACTGTCCGCTGGGGTTGAGTTTAAACTGGGAGTAGAAGGACGCGATGCCGAAGATCTCCTCAAGGGAAGTGTTCGTCTCAAGGGCGATGATGTGCATGACTTCGATGGGCAGGTAGCCGTAGATCTCCTGCGCCTGTTGAAGGATGGGCATCATGTTGCCTTTGACATCCTTTTGATCGGCGATCACGGCGCGCAATTTTTCTTCTTGCTCTTTGGTGCCGTGAAACGCGACCGTGGTCAGTTTCTTTTTCATGTTGGAACTCCTCCTCAAAAAAATTACATATTCAAAAGCGGGGGCGGCTGCCCCTGACCGTTTGAAACGAGCGAAACGGGGTGGGTGCTGAAACTTTGTTATTTCTTTCTCAATCTGCCTTCCCCATTATACTATATCTTTTTATATTTGTCCATAGGTTTGGCGAATATTTTTTCGATTTCGTCATTTTTTTCACAAGTCTCCCCTGCCGGAGCGCGCAGCGGCGGCAAAAAGCGGAAAAAAGCGGCGGGCGTTCCCTGCTTTTGGCAAAAAACGAGGGCAAACGGGGCGAAAAACGGGGCGCACGGCGCAAAAAAACACCCGCAGAGGTCTGCGGGTGTTTTTGACGGGACAAGAAATTATCTCTTGGAGAACTGCGGTGCGCGACGGGCGGCTTTGAGGCCGTATTTCTTTCTCTCTTTCATACGAGGGTCGCGGCGCAGGAAACCGGCGGCTTTGAGGGCGGCACGGTAGTTGGGATCGGCCTGCAGCAGGGCGCGGGACAGACCGTGGCGGATGGCGCCGGCCTGGCCGGAAATGCCGCCGCCGATGACGTTGGCGATGATATCGAACTTGCCCTCGGTGCCGGTGGCGGCAAAGGGCTGGTTGACGATGAGTTTCAAGGTCTCAAGGCCGAAGTAGTCGTCGATGTCGCGGCCATTGATGGTGATGGCGCCGGTGCCGGGCACGATGCGGACGCGGGCGATGGATTTCTTTCTGCGGCCGGTGCCGTAGAAGTAGGGCTTTGCACTGGTATACATATTCGCTTACCGTCCTTTCTTACAGTTCGATGGGCTTCTGCGCGGCCTGGTTGTGCGTCTCGCCGGCGTACACCTTGAGACGGGTAAAGGCCTTTTCGCCCAGGGAGTTGTGGGGCAGCATGCCCTTGACGGCCAGTTCCATGGCCATTTCGGGGCGGGTGGCCATCAGTTCTTTGTACTGAACGGATTTGAGGCCGCCGATATAGCCGGAATGATGACGGTAGTACTTCTGCTCCAGTTTTTTGCCGGTCAGAACGGCTTTGGACGCGTTGATGATGATGACGTATTCACCGCAGTCGGCGTGGGGCGTGAATTCGGGGCGGTGTTTGCCGCGCAGGATGTCGGCGGCGCGCACGGCCGTTTTGCCGAGGGGCTTATCGGCGGCGTCGATGACGAACCAGCGGCGCTCGATGGTCTCGGCTTTTGCCATAAAAGTGGACATGGTAACGTTCCTCCGTTAAAAATTGTGGTTTTGTCAAGCTCGGTCATTATAGCATACCGAAAAGGGCTTGTCAACCCCTTTTTGAAAGAAAATTCGAAAATTTTGATTTAGCACGTTCAAACCTCGCGTTTTCTCGCGTTTTTGCCCTGTTTGCTCCCTTTCGCTTGTCGGCCGTTTCATCTTTTCGTGTGCTATCGCCGCGGCCCCTTTCATAATATGGAAAGAAAAAACGCAGGAGGTTTTGAAAATGATCCGGAGCAACGAAACGTTCTTTCCAGAAGGCATGGGCGAACGCGGTACGGCCGCCGCAACGCCGGCGGGCATCGAGCGGGCCATGCGGGCAGGCACGATCCTCGAGGCGCCCGTGCTGCTGTGCGACGGGCAGATGAACCTGCACGTCGACCTCGGCTGTATGCGCGGCGTGATACCCAAAGAGGAGGCGGCGCTGTGCCGCCCCGGCGAGGCGGTCAAGGATATTGCCGTCATCACCCGCGTCGGCAAAACGGTGGCGTTCAAAGTGACGGCCATCGAAGACCGCGGCGGCGAGCCGGTCGCCCTGCTCTCGCGGCGGGCGGCGCAAAGCGCCTGCGCCGCGCTGTTTCTCTCCACGCTGACGCCCGGCGATATCATTCCGGCGCGGGTGACGCACCTGGAGAATTACGGCGCTTTCGTGGACGTGGGGTGCGGCATCCCGTCGCTTTTGCCCATCGACTGCATCTCCGTTTCGCGCATCACGCACCCGCGCGACCGCCTGTTCTGCGGCATGGCGCTCGACGTGGTCGTGAAATCCATTGACAGGGATACGGGGCGGATTTTCGTGACGTTGAAGGAACTGCTCGGCACCTGGGAGCAGAACGCCGCCCGCTTTGAGGCGGGCCAGACGGTGGTGGGCACGGTGCGCAGCATTGAAAGTTACGGCATTTTCGTGGAACTGGCGCCCAACCTGGCGGGGCTGGCGGAACTGCGCGGCAGCGGCGGCCGTCCGGTGCGCGCCGCGGTGGGCGAGGCGGCGGCCGTTTATATCAAGAGCATCCTGCCCGAGCGCATGAAAGTCAAACTGGTCATCATCGACGCCTATCCCACCGACAAAAAGCCCGACGACCTGATCTATTACATCGACCGTGAGAAAACCCCGCACATCGACCGCTGGGAATACTCCCCCGCCGACAGCGCGCGTCTGATCGAAACGAT
>CAMZFG010000139.1 GCA_947306035.1 uncultured Clostridia bacterium
TGCACGTGCAGTTTGACGATGGTGCCCGTTTTGAAGGACACCACCGAGTCGCCGACCGAGACGAGAAAGTCGGTGATGATCTTGTTGTCAAAGTTCTCCGCGTCGACCTTGCTGTTCTGCAGCTGCAAAAGCAGTTCGGTGCAGTAGCCGTAGGTCATTTCGCTGTCCGGCCCGAACGCGGTGATATCGGGGCCCGCCTGCGCCGCCGGAGCGGGGGCGGCCGTCAGGTCGATGGCCTCGCCGTTGAGCACTTTGTTGAAGCCGTTCATAATGTAGAACAGCCCCGCGCCGCCGCTGTCCACCACGCCCGCCTCTTTGAGCGTTGCCAGAAGTTCGGGGGTGCGCTGCAAAGACGCGTACATCTCTTTCATCAGATCGGCAAAGAAACTGCGCAGGTCGCTTTCCGGCGTGATGCGCGAAACGGCGTATTCCACCGACTCGCGCGCCACCGTCAGAATGGTGCCCTCGGTGGGGGTCATGACGGAGAGATAGGCCTGCTTGACGCCCATGGAGAGGGCGTTGCCGATGACGGCGGCGTCGGCTTTTTCAAAGGATTCGAGGCCTTTGGAGACGCCGGCGAAGAACTGCGAGAGAATGACGCCCGAGTTGCCGCGCGCGCCGAGCAGCATGCCGTGCGACAGCACTTTCATGACCTCGGCCAGATCGTCGGAATCGATGCGTTCCAGCGCCGCGATGCCGCTCTCGATGGTCATGCGCATATTGTCGCCGGTATCGCCGTCCGGCACGGGGAAGACGTTGAGTTTGTTGACCTCGTCGGCGTTGGAACGCAGCAGAGCCGCGCCGCCCTGCGCCATTTTGACGAGCAGATGCCCGTCGAGATACTGATTTTCGGGTTTTTTATCGTTCTGTTCCATAGCGACCTCTCCACATTCAGCGCTCGGTGCCGAGGAAGAACAGGGCCAGCGTGCCGGGGCCGGAGTGCGCGCCGATGACGGGGCCGATCATGGTGATGAGTTCGACCTCGACGCCGCATTGCTCGCGCAGCATTCTGGCAAGCAGCTCCGCGTCGTCACGGCAGTCGCCGTGCGAGATGAACACGTGACCCGAGGAAGGGCAGAGCGCCGTTTGTTTGTATTTTTCGGCCATGGCGGCCAGCGCGTTGCGGCGGCCGCGGGCTTTTTGCATGTTGATCAGGTGCCCCTCGTTGTCCACGTGCAGCACCGGCTTGATGCCGAGAATGTTGCCGACGAACGCGGCGGTGGCGCTGACGCGGCCGCCCCGTTTGAGATAGACCAGATCGTCCACCGTGAACCAATGGCACAGGTGCAGGCGGTTTTCCTCGGCGAAAGCGGCGGCCTCTTCGATGGTCGCGCCCTCCCGCTTTTTGAGCGTGGTCAGGTAAACGAGAAGCCCCTGGCCCGCCGAGGCGGCCAGCGTATCGACGTGCAGCAGTTTGCGGTCGGGATATTTTTCCCGCAACTGCTCCATGGCGATGCGACCGGCGTTGTAGGTGTTGGAAAGGCCGGAAGAAAAGCCGAGATACAGAATATCCTGCCCCGCGGCAAGCAGGGGCTCGAACACCTCGACGAAGCGCTCCGCGTTGACGGCGGCCGTTTTGGCCACGCCGCCGGCGCGCATTTTGTTATAGAAATCGACGGTGGAGAGTTTGCCGTCTCCGTCGGCATATTCCGCTTCTTCGTTTTGAAAACGGTAGTTGAGGGCGATGGCCTGCACGCCCCATTTGGCGTAGACTTCGGGCGCGATATCCATGCTGGAATCGCTGAAGATCACGTAGTCGGACATGGGTATGGGTTCCTCCTTTTGCGGGATAATGATCCGGCCGAGAGCCGATACCTTATTATACCTGTATGACAATTAAAAGTCAATATAAAATGTGCGTATAGGCGGTAGAAAGGTTGTGGACGGCTCTACTGCGCGTAGAATGGCCGTTTTTTGCGGTAGAATTTACAATTTAGCCCTTGCATGTTGCAAAAAAATGTGGTATTCTGTGAGTAGACCCGAAAAGAGAGGTGAACGCTTGTGGAACTGCGGCAGGTCATTGCGGCCAACGTGGCCGACTTGCGCCGACAGCACGGCATGACGCAGCTGGAACTGGCAGAAAAACTGAATTATACCGACAAGGCCGTTTCCAAATGGGAGCGGGGCGACTCGGTGCCGGATATCGCGATCCTGAAACAGATCGCCGATCTGTTCGGCGTGACGGTGGATTATCTGCTGCAGGAAGAACACCAGACGCAGCCCGCGACCGCCCACGCCGAGAGCCGGCGGCACACCCGCGGCATCATCACCTGGCTGGCGGTGCTGCTGGTCTGGATGTCGGCGACCGTGGCGTTCGTGGTGACCAAACTGGCCGTTCCCGAGGTGAAAAGCGTGTGGCTGGCCTTCGTCATCGCCGTGCCCGTGTCGCTGGTGGTGTGGCTGGTCTTCAACGCCGTGTGGTTCCGGCACAGCCGCAACTATCTGATCATTTCGCTGTTGATGTGGTCGGTGCTGGCGGCGCTGCACGTGTCGCTGCTGATGTTCGGCTTCAACTATCGGTTTTGGCTGATCTACACGCTCGGCATACCGGGGCAGGTCATCATTCTGCTCTGGTCCAACGTCAAAAAGAAAAAACAGGATTGAGAAAGCGGGGGCGCGTCCCCCGTTTTTTCATACCGTTTGCCGCTCTTTTCGGCTTTTGCGGATTTTTTGCAAAAAGACTTTACAAAAGCGGTTTTTTCGTGCTATAATGATAAGGAACAAAACCTTTGAACGGGAAAAGGCCCCTGCCTGCCGCCAAAGAGAGCGCCGCCGTGGCTGTGAGCGGCGCGCGGCAAGGGGGAGATGTGCACCCGGGAGGTGCGCCGGTGACGAGCCGACGCCGCGGCCCGCGTTATCGGGCGGCCGTTATTGGACGGCGCGAGGGGGCTTTTGCCCCGAAGCAGAGTGGGACCGCGGTCATGCCGCCTCTGTACCCGACGGGTGCGGGGGCATTTTGTTTTTTCGGAGGTAACGAGATGAAGTGGACGCTGGATAGCGAGGAGATCGCGTCGGCCGTCAAAAAGGGCGCGACGGATCTTTTCAGAAAAGGTACGGCCCTGCTTGACGAAATGCGCTACGATATCAAGGCGTTTCGTCAGCGCGACCCCGCCGCCAAGAGCGACGCGGAAGTGGCCCTTTTGTACGGCGGCTTTCACGCGCGCACGGCGCACCGCCTGGCGCACAGACTATATCAGGGCGGGCACACGCTGGCCGCGCGGGCCGTCAGCCAGACGGCGCGGTTCTTCACGGGCATCGAGATCCATCCCGGCGCCGTCATCGGCCGGGGCCTTGTTATTGACCACGGCACGGGCGTCGTCATCGGCGAAACGGCCGAGATCGGCGACGACTGCACGCTGTATCAGGGCGCGACGCTCGGCGGCACGGGCAAAGACGTAGGCAAGCGTCATCCTACCATCGGCAACGGCGTGATGGTGGGCGCGGGCGCCAAAGTGCTGGGGCCTCTCTCGGTCGGCGACAACGCCAAGATCGCCGCCGGCGCGGTGGTGCTTTCTTCCATTCCCGCCGACAGTACCGCCGTGGGCATTCCCGCCAAGGTGGTCAAGGTGGCGGGCGTGCGCGTGGAGGATCAACTCGATCAGATCCACATGCCCGACCCCGTGGAAGAGGAGATCGCCGCTCTGCACGACGAGGTCGCCGCGCTGCGCAAAAAACTCTCGGCGCTTGAAAAAAAGAGCAAGGCGCCGGCAAAAGACAAGGAGTGAGTACCATGATCCTTTATAACAGCGCCACGCGCAAACGCGAAACGTTCGTGCCGAACGAGCCGGGCAAAGTCAGCATGTACACCTGCGGCCC
>CAMZFG010000140.1 GCA_947306035.1 uncultured Clostridia bacterium
TCGGCCCCGGCCGCGTCACCAAAAAACTGTGTATTACCTGCGCCGACAACCGCCTGCCGCTGACGCCCGAGGCGGGCATCTGGCTCGAAGAGGACGACGCGCCGCCCCCTGCCGTCGTCGCGGGCCCGCGCGTGGGCATCGATTACGCCGACCCCGCCGACCGGGAGCGGCCGTGGCGCTTTCGGATCGGCAACGAATAAAAAGGTGCTGCGTCGCAGCACCTTTTTGTATGAAATATGCTTACAGTTCTTCAACGCCGATCTCGATGCCGATCGTCCAGCGATGCGGCGACAGGAACGTCTCGTAATCGGCGTGTATGATGACCTCATACGTCGGGTTGCCGACGACGTAGGCGTGGAAGGAAAAACTGTTGTCTTCCGCGTCGTACCAGCACAATTCGTCAAACGTTTTCTGCACGCCCTCCTCGTCCAGTTTGGCGCCGGCGTTATAGAACGCTTGCAGCACCGCGCGCACGTCCGCGGTCGTGCCGGCCGCGTCGTCCGTCACGTACTGATAATCGGCTTCCCACCAGGGGTACTCGCTGTCGCGGGTGCAGCCGGAAGCCCACCTGGTCTGGCTCAACTTCCAGTTCGGCGCGTTGACGGCCGCAAGGCCGATCTCGGTCATAAAGGCGGTATCCCATTCGTAAATGTCGACCTGATCGATCAATGCGTTCAAAAAGGCCCGCGCCGTCGTGTTGCCGATGCCGTATTCAAACTCGGTCACCTCAAACGAGGCCTTCTGCGCGCCGCCCGTGAAGCCGTCGGTCGCCACGCCCTGCGAGACGTGTTTGAGGCAGGCGCCCGTCGCGTCGTCGATGATGATCTCCTCGGTAACAGAGGCGTAGCCGCCCGTGCCGGTGCCCTCATAGGTGTACTTTTTGGCGGGACGGTTCAGAAACGTGACGGCTGTCTCGGTCTGATAGGAGATGGTCTCGCCCGCGTAGAGAAAGATGTTGCCGACGTTGCCGATGGCCAAAAGATCGGCCACGTCGTTCGGCACGTTCATTTTGGTGTACTTGCTGCTGCCGGACTGTTTGACGTAGGAATAGGCGGAGTTGCCGATGACTTTGGCAAATACCACGCCGGGGTTGGCGTAATAGGTATAGGTCCCGTCGCTCGCCACCGTGGTCAGGGCGCTGCCCGAAGAGGATTGCGCGGCAATTTTGAACAGAGAGCCGATGGCGGTCTCGACGCTGTCGCGCGAAGCCATGACTTTGGTGCCCTCGCCGTTGCTGCCCGCGTTGCCGCCCGCGTTGCCGCCGTTGCCGCCCGCGTTGCCGCCGTTGTCGCCGGTCGTGCCGTTGCTGCCCGCGTTGCCGCTTTCGTTCGTGCCGACATCGGCGCCGGCTTTGGTCTCGCCTTCGGTCTTGCCGCCGCAGGCGACCAGGGTGCAGAGCAGTGCCGCGATCAGGCACAGGGCCAGGATCAGGAACAATCTCTTTTTCATGGTTTTTCTCCTTTTTTTCTTAAATATAGAAAAGCGCCCTGACCCCGGGAGACCCGGAGCACGGCGCTTTTTGATGGTTTACTTGTTCTCTTCGTCCGCGGAATCGCAGGAGAATTCCTCGCCGCAGGCGGGGCAGGTCAGGTGAGAAGGATCGACGCTTTCGTCAAAGCAGATCTTCTCGCCGCAGGCAGGGCACTCGACCTCATAGGTCTCGTCGGCGTAGTCGCACTCGTCGGCATAATCGCAGTCGTCGCAGTCGCCGTCGCACTCCTCGTCGTTGCCTTCGTCGTCCAAAAACTCCTCGACTTCGCCGAGGTCCTCGTCCAGTTCTTCCACGTAGTCGTTCAGTTCTTCCAGATCGTGGTCAAGCCCCTCGACCTTGTCGGCCAGCGCCTCGGTCAGGTCGATGAGCGCGGCGATCAGTTTGCCCTCTTTGGTGGTCTTGTCGTATTCAAGGCCGTCGGCTAAACCTTTGAGATAAGCGGCTTTTTCGGTCAGTTTCATAGGGTACCTCCTTTTATGCGCGGGAGAGATATTCGCCCGTGCGGGTGTCGATCTTCAGCACGTCGCCCTCGTTGATAAAGAGCGGCACTTTGATCTCGGCGCCGGTCTCCAGCGTGGCGGGCTTCAAGGTGTTGGTGGCGGTGTTGCCGGCAAAGCCGGGGTCGGTCTTGGTCACGGCCAGTTCGACGAACGTGGGGGGCTCCACGCCGAACACGTTGCCCTTATAGGAGATGATCTTGCACATCATTTCCTCTTTGACGAACTTGAAACTGTCGGGCAGTTTGTCGCTGTTCAGGGGCAGCATGTCAAAGGTCTCCATGTCCATAAAGTAATAGAGATCGCCGTCGCTGTAGGAGTACTGCATTTCTTTGCGGTCGATATAGGCGTTCTCGAATTTGTCGGTGGGGTTGAACGTTTTTTCGATGACCGCGCCGGAAATGACGTTTTTCAGTTTGGTGCGCACAAAGGCCGCGCCCTTGCCGGGTTTGACGTGCTGGAACTCGATGACCTGCAGCACGTTGCCCTGGCCGTCGTCAAAGGTGATGCCGTTTTTGAAATCGCCTGCTACTACCATGTGTTTACCTCCGTGGCCCGCAAAACGGGCGAGAATATAAAGATTACACTTTATTTTACACGATAGAGGCGTTTTTTTCAAGAGGTTTTTGCAAAAAAATGCGGCCGCAAGCAAAAAAGTGCGGGGCGTGTGCGCCGCGACGCGGGCAAAAACGCAAAAAGCCCCCGCAACGGGGGCTTTTTTCAATGGTTTTACTGCGGCGTGACGGTCAGCAGATACGCGTCGAAAAGCCGCATATCGAGCGACAACGCGCGCTCGCCCGGCGGCAGATGGCGCGTTTGCTTTTCCTGCCGCATGCCCACGGGGGACACGTCGACGCGGTACGCCTTTTGCGGGTCAAGGCCCGCCAGCGTCACGGTCACGGGTCTCGGCGGGGCGCTGTCGTCGTCGTCATAGTAGGTCAGCAGCACCGCGCCGCCGTTCTCATTCCCGGCCGCCGCGGCGTAACAGGCGTCGTCGCTCGTTTCGGTCCCGACGGCCGTGCCGAGCGCCGCGAGATCGGAGAAGGCAGAGAGGGCATGGTAGGCGGGCAGGGGCTGCAGATATTCGTCGAACATGCCGTTGAACTGCCCCACGCGGGCGTCGTAATAGCACATGAGGTCTACCGTGTCGTACTGCGCCAGCGCCATGCTCGCCACGGCGTAGGACGCCCCCTTTTGCCCGCGGAAAGCGCGCATGCTGTACCGCAGTTCCTCGGCGGGCGCCCAGTTCCGGATGTAGTTCCATTCCGTCAGGTGGATCTCGGCGTTCGCGTAGCCGAAGCGGTTGGCCAGTTCGCGCGCGACGTGCTGATAGCCCATGACGCGGCGCGGGTCGTGGTCGTAGCGGTGCCAGGAGATAAAGTCAAGGGGCACGGCGCGCTCCTGCATGGCGGCCAAAAACTTTTCCAGCCACGGCATGTTGCCCGCCAGGGCGGGGCCGCCGATCTTTTGCCGCGGGAAGCAGGCCTTGAGGTGCTTGGCGGTCACCGCGAAAAGATCGCAGAACTGCTCGAGGGTGCCGCCCCAGGTGCTGCGCCGCTCCGGCGGCTCGCACACGTGCAGGTCGGGCTCGTTCCAGATCTCCCAGTAAACGTTTTTGTAGAAAAAGCCGTCGGCCCAACCCTCTGTGTAGTGGCGGATGATATGCTCGCAGATCACCGCCCATTTCTTAAGATCCCGCGGCGGGAAAATATCGTATTTTTTGGCGGGATTGTTCTCAATGCTCTGCCCGAGGCGGTAGTAAATGCCCGTGCCGGCGGCGTCGATGTTGCGAAGATAGTCGTCGGTGACGGCAAAATCGTAGG
>CAMZFG010000141.1 GCA_947306035.1 uncultured Clostridia bacterium
TTTCTCATCTCCGGCAACGTCTTTGACTGCGCCGGCGCCTGCACCATTTTCTGGTGGTGGAACGATCCCTCCACCGGCGTCAATCACAACGCGGATCTTCCCGGCGTGACGGTGGAACAAAACACGTACTATATCAGCAAGCCGTTCACCTCGAACAAAGGCGTCATTCTTTTCAAAGATCGAAACAACTACCTCACGGGCTACAACGAAGTGCAAGCGCGCGAGGCCATTGCCAAATTCGATAAGAACCCGACCGCCATCGTCTGGGTCAAGCAGCTGGTCCCCGAAGAGGAATAATACACCTTGGTTTACGAAAAGAGGCGTCCGCGCGCGGACGCCTCTTGTTTATGAAAACATTTCCCGCAGCGCGCCGATCGCCGCCGAAAGGCCGCCCACCGCGTCGATCAGGCCGAGTTCCACCGCCTCGGCGCCCGCCACGATGCTGCCCACGTCGGTGGCGATCTCGTCGGGGCGCATCATCAGTTCCTCGATCTTGCCGCGCTCGGCCCCCGAGTGCGCGCAGATAAAATCCAGAATGCGGTCCTGCATCTCCCTGAAATAGCGGAACGTCTGCGGCGCGCCCACCACCAGGCCGTTGAGCCGCACCGGGTGCAGCATCATGGTGGCGCTGGGCACGATGAACGATCTCTGCGCCGCCACCGCCAGCGGCACGCCGATGGAATGCCCGCCGCCGAGCACCAGCGACACGGTGGGTTTGGTCAGCGAGGCGATCAGTTCCGCCAGCGCCAGCCCCGCTTCCACGTCGCCGCCCATGGTGTGAAGAATGATCAGCATGCCGCGCACGTCGCGGCTCTCCTCCGCCGCCACCAACTGCGGGATCAACTGCTCGTATTTGGTGGCTTTTTGCCCGTCGCCGAGCGGATAGTGCCCCTCGATCTGCCCGATCACGGTCAGGCATTCTATGCCCTTGCCCGGCGTGCCGACCTTGATCGCTTTCGCTTCGGCCGCCGCCGGCGTTTCGTTTTCTGCCATCGTCTGTTCCTCGCTTTTTCGTTTTTTATAGTATTTCCCGTCTGCCGCGTTTCACGCCCGCCAAATGTAAACGGTCGTTTACTTTTGCCCTCTCCTTCCTCTATTTACCGCCGTCGCCCGCTTGACTTTTGCCGCGTTTCGTTCTATAATGAAAGCAGATGATCTACGAAAGGATATTGCCATGAAACGTTTTGCCGCCGCGCTGCTCCTCTGCCTGCTGCTGTGCCTGCCGCCGTTTTTCGCCGGGTGCGGTCAAAAAGAAAACGAGCCCTGCGCGCACGAACACGTCAGCGACTGGATCTACGACAAAGAAGCCACCTGCCAAAAGCAGGGCGTTCGCCACAAGGAGTGCCTTGACTGCGGCGCCGTTCTCATAACGGAAAGTTATCACGGCGGGCATCAGTATGAAAACGGGGTGTGTACGATATGCGGCCGCGCCCGATACGACGAGCAGTACATGCGCTACAAACCCTATACCGTCAACGGCGTCGAGGGCTATATCGTCGACGACCTCGGCGACTGCAAATCGACCAAACTGAACATTCCCGAAACGCACAACGACAAGCCCGTTCTGGCCATTGCCGACCGCGCTTTTATCAACCGCGACACCCTGACGGACGTGCAGATCCCGAAGACCGTCGTTTCCGTCGGTGAGGAGGCCTTTCGCAGCTGCACGGCGCTGCGCACCGTTTCTTTCGCGGCGGGTTCCGCCTGCGAGCGGATCGGCAGTCACGCCTTCTGCGATTGCCCCGCGCTGACCAAATTCGAGGTGCCGCACGGCGTCACGCGCCTGGCAAACGGTCTGTTCAGCGGCGACGCGGCGCTGGAAGATCTTTTGCTGCACGACGGCATCACCGCCGTGGGCCCGGAGGCGTTCGAGGGCTGCGTGTCGCTGCTGACCACGAACAAAAACGGCATGGCCTATCTCGGCAACGGCGACAACCGCTATTTTCTGCTGCTGAACGTGACCGACAAGACGGCGACCGAACTTTCGCCCGAACCGGGATTGAAGATCGTGGGCGCCTATGCGTTCGCGGGCTGCCGTAACCTGACGACGCTGACGCTGCCGGCGGGCGTCGTTACCCTCTCCGATCACGCCGTCGGCGGCTGTACCGCGCTGACCGACGTAGTGCTGCCGGGTTCTCTCCGCGTCATCGGCGATCACGCCTTTGACGGGTGTTCGGCTCTTTCTGCCGTCGACCTGCCGCAAGACCTGTTCGGCATCGGCAGCTGCGCCTTCTCGGACTGCGCCGCGCTGTCGGCCGTTACCCTGCCCGCGTCTTTACGGGCGCTCGGCAACGCCGCTTTCGCCAATACATCCGTCACGCCGACCGAGAGCGACGGCCTCTGCTACCTCGGCAGCGCCGACGATCCGCACTTTGCGCTGGTGGGCATCACGGACAAGACCGTCACGACGCTCTCTCTGCCCGCCGGCGTCAAACTGATCGCGGGCGGCGCCCTCTCCGGCTGCGACGCGTTGACTTCCGTCACCCTGCCCGCGGGTCTACTCGGCATCGGCCCGTACGCTTTCCAACAGGAATTGCAGACGAACGCGGAGCAAAGGGCCCTGATCTCCGTCACCGCCGTTGGCACGGCCGCGGTGACCGCGCGCCCCGAGGACGCGCCCGTGCCCCTTTCGCTCGCCTCTCCCGCCGCGTGGGCAGAGGCCCTGACCGGCGCGTATCTCTCGCACTACTGGCTGCTGCAATGACGCCCCAAACCCGACCTTTCGGTCGGGTTTTTTTGTCGTTCCCGTTGCAATTACTCTTATGATATGTTATACTGAAACTGCTATCTTATTTGAAAAAGGGGGGATACACGTGCTGACCACCGTGCAGAGTGCCGGGCTCTTCGGCATTGACGGTTTTTTGGTACAGGTGGAATGCGACGCGCAGAACTCCCTTTCCGACTTTGAGATCGTGGGCCTGCCCGATCTGGCCGTCAAAGAGGCCAAAGAACGGGTGCGCACCGCCGCCCGCAACAGCGGCCTGCGCTTTCCCTCGATGGCCCTGACCGTCAATCTGGCGCCGGCCGACCGCCGCAAGGAGGGCTCCGGCTTTGACGTGGCGATCCTCACCGGCATTCTGCGCTGCGGCGGCGTCATACGCCGGGACGTCGATCTTTCCCGCGCCTGCTTCATCGGTGAGTTGTCGCTCTCCGGCCGCGTGCGGAGCGTGCGCGGCGTGCTCTCCATGTGCGTGGCCGCCAAAGAAGCGGGACTTTCCGAAATATACGTGCCCGTCGAAAACGCGGGCGAAGCCGCCGCCGTGGCCGGCATGACCGTATATCCCGTGCCGGATATGGCCGCGCTGGCGGCGCATCTGAACGGGCAGGCGATCATCGCGCCGTACCGGCCCGGCCCCGTCGATCTTGCGGCCGGTGCGGCCGCCGTCGGATTGGATTTTGCCGACGTGCGGGGGCAGTTCGCGGCCAAACGGGCCATGGAGATCGCCGCCGCGGGCGGTCACAACATTCTGCTGATCGGCCCGCCCGGCACCGGCAAATCCATGCTGGCCAAGCGCCTGCCCACCATTCTGCCGCCCCTTTCCTTTGAAGAGGCCATCGAGACCACCAAGATCCATTCCGTCTCCGGCATTCTGCCAAACGGCGTCTCGCTGCTGACGGCCCGTCCTTTCCGCGCGCCGCACCACACCATGTCCGCGGTGTCGCTGGTGGGCGGCGGCGCCGTTCCCATGCCCGGTGAGATCTCGCTGGCGCACAACGGCGTGCTGTTTTTAGACGAACTGCCCGAATTCCCCAAAACGGTGACCGACTCGCTGCGTCAGCCGCTGGAAGACAGGCGCGT
>CAMZFG010000142.1 GCA_947306035.1 uncultured Clostridia bacterium
AGCCGGGATGATAAACTTCGTCAACGAGGCCGGTGGCAAGGCCGATCTGGTTGCCATAGGAAGAATAGCCCGCCGCCGCGGTCTGCACGATCTTGCGCTGCGGCAGTTTGCCGGGCAGCGTATCGGCGATGGGAACGGTGGGGTCGGCCGCGCCCGTGACGCGCATGGCGGCATAGACGTAGGAACGGCCGGAGAGCGGGTCGCGGATGGCGCCGCCGATGCAGGTGGCCGCGCCGCCGAAGGGCTCGATCTCGGTCGGGTGGTTGTGCGTTTCGTTTTTGAAAAGCAGCAGCCACGGCTCTTTTTTGCCGTCGACTTCCACCTCGATCTTGACGGTGCAGGCGTTGATCTCCTCCGACGCGTCGAGTTTTTCGAGTTTGCCCGTGCGCGAGAGATACCGGCCCGCCAGCGTGGCGATATCCATTAAGTTCTGCGGCTTGGTGCGGCCGAGTTCTTCTCTCGTGGCAAGGTAGCGCTCGTAGGTCGCCTGCAGCAGCGGCTCCTCAAAGCGCACGCTGTCGATGGTGGTCAGAAACGTGGTGTGGCGGCAATGGTCAGACCAGTAGGTGTCGATCATGCGGATCTCGGTCAGCGTGGGGTCGCGGCCTTCGCGCCGGAAATAGTCGCGGCAAAAGCGCACGTCGTCCACGTCCATGGCAAGGCCGTAACGGCCGACAAAGTCGGCAAGTCCCGCCTCGTCGAGGGAGCAAAAGCCCGTCAGGGTCGCCACGGGGGCGGGTTTTTGATATTTGACGTCCAGCGTGTCGGGCAGATCGAGCGAAGCTTCTCTGGCCTCCACCGGGTTGATGACGTATTTTTTGATCTCCGCCACGTCGCGCGCGGTCAGTTTGCCGTACAGCAGATAGACCCGCGCCGTGCGGATGCGGGGGCGTTCGCCCTGCGAGATGATCTGAATGCACTGGGCGGCGCTGTCGGCGCGTTGGTCGAACTGACCCGGCAGATACTCCACCGCGAACACCGCGTCGGCGTCGGCGGGCAGTTCCCCCGTCACCACGTCGAGCTGCGGCTCCGAAAACACGGTGCGCACCGCCTCGGCATAGAGTTCGGGGCTCATGCCCTCCGCGTCGTAGCGGTTAAAAAGGCGCAGATCGCGCAGGCCCGTAATGCCGAGCAGGCCCCGCACTTCAGAGAGCAGGGCCGCGGCTTCATGCGCCAGTTCTTTCTTTTTTTCAACGAATACTCTGTTGACCATTATAACTCCTTTGTCAGCGCCGCCAATGCGCGCGCGCCGATGTCGCGGCGGCAAAAGGCGTTTTCAAACGTGATGGCGTCGGCGCGTTCATAGGCCTTTTTAACGGCGTGCGGCAGGTCTTTTTCGACCGCCACGGCGCCGAGCACCCGACCGCCGGAGGTGACCAGCGTCTCCCCCTGCACCTTGGCGCCCGCCACGTAGACGTAGGGGCGCACTTCTTCGGGAATGGTGATGGCAAAGCCCTTGTCATAGCGGGCGGGATAGCCGCGGGACGCCAGAATGACGCAGCAGGCCGCGGCGTTTTTGAACTTGACTTCCACCTCGGACAAGCGCCCTTCCGTGACCGCCTGCATGACGGTGAGCAGATCGCTTTCGAGCAGCGGCAGCACCACCTGCGTTTCGGGGTCGCCGAACCGACAGTTGTATTCGATGACGCGCGGCCCCTTCGGCGTCAGCATCAGGCCGAAGTAGAGGCAGCCGCGGAAGGTGCGCCCCTCGGCGTTCATAGCCGCCACGGTGGGCAGAAAGATGGTGCGCATGCACTCCTCGGCGATCTCTTTGGTGTAGTAGGGGTTGGGGGCCACGGTGCCCATGCCGCCGGTATTGAGGCCGGTGTCGCCGTCCCCCGCCCGCTTGTGATCCATGGAGGAGACCATGGGCACGAGCGTTTTGCCGTCGGTAAAGGCCAGCACCGAGACCTCGGGGCCGGTCAGAAATTCCTCGATGACGATGTGGTCGCCGCTCTTGCCGAACACCTTGTCTTCCATGATGCTGTGAATGGCGGCAGCGGCCTCGTTCTGGTCGGCCGCGATGACCACGCCCTTGCCGAGCGCAAGTCCGTCGGCCTTGATAACGGCGGGATATTCCGATTTTTCGCAGAGGTAAGAAAGCGCCGCGACTGGGTCGTCGAACACCCGGTATTCGGCCGTCGGAATGCCGTATTTTTTCATCAGGTTTTTGGAAAAGACTTTGCTGCCCTCGATGACGGCGGCTTTTTTGTCGGGCCCGAAGCAAGGAATGCCCGCCGCCGTCAGCGCGTCGACCGCGCCGAGCACCAGCGGATCGTCCGGCGTGACCACGCAGTAGTCCACGCCGTGCTCCACGGCAAAAGCCGTCATGCCGCCGATGTCGGTGGCGGCAATGGGCACGCAGGTGGCGTCGGCGGCAATGCCGCCGTTGCCGGGCAGGGCAAAGATCTCCTCCACGGTCGGGTTTTGTTTGATGGCGCGGATGACGGCGTGTTCACGCCCTCCGCTGCCGACGACCATCACTTTCATGGCACTTCTCCTCTGCTGTTATCCGTGTTATTGATAAATGGGAAATCTGGCGCACAGGTCCATGACCTCGGCGCACACGCGGTCGTGCGAACCCGCAAAGTCGGTGGCGACGTCGCGCATGAAGGCGGCGATGCGCAGCATTTCGGCCTCGCCGAAACCGCGGGTCGTGACGGCGGGCGTGCCCACGCGCAGACCGCTGGTGACGAACGGCCGCTCCGGGTCGTTCGGGATAGCGTTCTTGTTGGCGGTGATATGCACCTCGTCAAGCCGCTTTTCCATCTCCTTGCCCGTAATGCCGAAGGGGCGCAGGTCAATGAGCATCAGGTGATTGTCGGTGTCGCCGGAGACGATGCGGAAGCCCGCCTCTTTGAGCGCGCCGCACAGCACTTTGGCGTTTTTGACGATCTGGCGCTGATAGGCGCGGAATTCCTCGGTCATGGCCTCGCCGAGAGCCACCGCTTTGGCGGCGATGATATGCTCGAGCGGGCCGCCCTGCGTGCCGGGGAAAATGGCTTTGTCGATCTTTTGCGCCAGTTCGGCACGGCAAAGGATCAGGCCGCCGCGCGGGCCGCGCAGCGTTTTGTGGGTGGTGGTGGTCACCACGTCGGCATAGGGCACGGGGCTTTGGTGCAGACCCGCCGCCACAAGGCCGGCGATGTGCGCCATATCTACCATGTAGTAGGCGCCGACCTCTTTTGCGATCTTGCCGATGGCCTCAAAGTCGATGGCGCGGGAATAGGCGCTGGCGCCCGCCACGATCAGCTTCGGCTTGCATTCCAGCGCGATGCGGCGGATCTCGTCGTAGTTGAGCATTTCCGTCACGGGATCAACGCCGTAAGGCACGACGTTGAAATACTTGCCCGAAATGTTGACGGGGGAGCCGTGCGAAAGGTGGCCGCCGTTGGCGAGATTGAGGCCCATCACGGTGTCGCCCGGCTCAAGCAAGGCGAAGAACACCGCCAGATTGGCCGAAGCGCCGCAATGGGGCTGCACGTTGGCGTGCTCGGCGCCGAACAGTTTTTTGGCGCGCTCGATGGCCAGGTTTTCGACCACGTCGACGTACTGGCAGCCGCCGTAGTAGCGGTGACCGGGAAAGCCCTCGGCATATTTGTTGGTCAGCACCGTGCCCGCCGCCAAAAGAACGGCGCGGGAAACGATGTTCTCCGACGCGATCAGTTCAATGTTCTGCCGCTGGCGGCAAAGTTCGGCTTCTACGCCCGCGTACACTTCGGGGTCGTACTGCTGCAGTTCTTCAAAAAAGTTCATGGTATCTCCTTTAATCAATGGTGGAACAGGCGCATGCCCGT
>CAMZFG010000143.1 GCA_947306035.1 uncultured Clostridia bacterium
ACTCTTCTTCGTTTTCAAAGTCGGGCTTTTCCACGTCGGACCAGGTCAGAATGTTGACCACGGTGGCTTTGCCGTTGGCGTCTTTGAAGCTGAGATCGTCGGGCAGTTCGTCTTTCTGTTTGCCCCACTTGTCTTCATACTTGCCGGTCTTTTCGTTCCAAGTGTATTCTTCCTCGGTCTCCTGGCCGCCGCTGCCGCCCTTCTTACTGCCGCTGTTCGTGCTGGTTTTTTTGTCTTTGCACGAGACGACGACCATCAGGCAGAACAAGCAGGCGAGAACCAAAGCAATTACTCGGATAAATGTCTTCATAACGCTTGTTTGCTTTCGCGTGACCGCGAAAGCGGCCTCCTTACTTATTTTTTTGAGGGACCCCCCTCAACTTGTATATGAATTATAGCAAAGAAAACCCCGATTGTCAAGCGATTTTTTGAAAAAACACACAAAAAGGACCCCCGGAAAAGCAAATTTCTTTGTTTATTTTCCGCTTGTTTTCAGTTTGTTAAAATTTGTGCGCGTCAAATCGTACGCGACCTCGCCGCGGACGACGCCCGACCGGGTCCTTTCCATATTATTAAGAGGGGCGACGACCGCCGCGTTCCGGGCGCGCGCTTGACAAGCCGCGGGGCGCGTGATAGAATGTAAAAAACAAGATCCGCGACCGAAAGGAGACTTTCAAAATGGCGATCATCACGATCATCGGGGCCGGCATGATGGGCTCGGCCATGGCTTTTCCCGCTTGCCGTAACGGCCACACCGTGCGTCTGGTCGGCACCCCGCTCGACGACGCGATCATCGCGTCCGTGCAAAGCACCGGCCGGCACGGCACGCTCTCTCACGACGTGAACGGCAAAAAAGAAACGTTCGCCATGCCCACGGGCGTCACCGCGTTTTATCACACGGAAACGGCCCGGTGCATCGAGGGCGCCGATCTCGTCGTCTGCGGCGTCAGCAGTTTCGGCGTCGATTGGTTCTGCCAAAACGTGCTGCCCCTGATACCGGAAGATCTGCCGATCCTCTCGATCACCAAAGGTATGATCGACGACGGCGAGGGCAAAGGCCGCCTGATCTCCTATCCCGAGTATATGCTGCGGCACACCGATAAAAAACTGAAGATCTGCGCGGTGGGCGGGCCCTGCACCAGTTACGAACTGGCCGATCTCGACCCGACCGAGGTGACTTTCTGCGGCCCCGATATGGCCCTGCTGCGCCGCGTCAAGAACTTGTTTGAGACCGACTTTTATCACGTCAGTCTGTCCACCGACGTGCGCGGCGTGGAGTGCGCCGTGGCGCTCAAGAACGCCTACGCCCTCGGCGTGTCGCTGGCCATCGGGCTTTCCTATCGCCGCGAGGGGCGCGCGTTCGAGCATTACAACTCACAGGCCGCTCTGTTCGGGCAGGCCGCGCGCGAAATGGAAAAACTGCTTCTTCTGTTCGGCGGCAAACGCGAAAACATCTTTCTCGGCGTCGGCGACCTGTACGTCACCGTGTTCGGCGGGCGCACCCGCCGCGTCGGCACCCTGCTCGGCGAGGGCAAGACCATCGACGAAGCCGTGCGGCTTTTGCAGGGCGTGACGCTGGAGTCGCTCGTCATCGCGCGCCGCACCGTCGAGGCCGTCGACCGGCTGTCCGCCGCGGGGCTGGCAGATCCCGCCGAGTATCCTCTGCTTTGCCACATCGGCGAACTGCTGAACGGCAAGACCGTGTGCATCCCGTGGGAACGATTTGAAACGGAACAGACCCTTTGACACAAGAAAGCGGCCGAACGCGACGCGTTCGGCCTTTTTTATACCAGTCTGACCCGATAGGTCTCAAACCAGACGTCGAGCTGATACAGCCACGCCAGCAGCTGCGGACGCGCCATCAGCTGCCCGAACCAGGTGCCGCCCTCCCCCGTCAGCAGGTCCTCGAACTTTTTGCGATCCAGCGCGGCGGCCAGAAAGCCCCGACGGTCCAGCCGCTCCCGCACCATGCCGAGCACCGCGGCCTCGTACGCGGGGTTGTGCGTTTTGGGATAGGGGCTCTTTTTGCGCCACAGGACGCGGTCGGGCAAATACCCTTTCATGGCGCGGCGCAGCAGCGATTTTTCGACACCTTGCTCGAACTTGACGTGCCAGGGAAGGTTGAAAACGTACTCGATGATACGGTGATCGGCAAAGGGCACGCGCACCTCCACCGCGGCCGCCATGCTCATGCGATCCTTGCGCTCGAGCAGGTTGGCCATGAAGTAGCGGGTCGAGAGCCAACCGGCTTCGCGGGCGCACCGATCTTCCTCGCTCTCGCCCGGCAGATGCGGGCAGGCGGCACGGCTGTCGCGGCAGACCTGTTTAAGATACGCAAGCCCCGCCGCAGGCCGCACCACGCGCGCGTCGAAAAGTCCGATGCGCACGGTGGGATCGTGCAGCCACGGAAAAAAGTCGCGCGCCAGCATTTCGGGGCGGTAAAACCAGGGGTACCCGCCGAAGATCTCGTCGGAGCATTCGCCGGAAAGCAATACCGTGTGCCGCCGTTTTATGGCACCGCAATAGTAAAGCAGCGACGAGTCGATATCCGCCTGCCCCGGCAGATCGCGCGCCAGCGCGGCGGGTCCGAGGCGATCTGCCACCGCCGCCGTGGGCGCGGTCAGCACGGTGTGATTTGTGCCGAGACGTTCGGCCAGCCACGCGGCGTATTCGTCGTCGCTCTGCGGTTGAAACAGACCGGCCTTGAAACTCTCGCGATTGCCTTCGTATTCAAAGGAATAGGTGCTGATTTTTTTGCCCCATTCCCGCATATATTCCGCAGCCACCGCCGTGATGGCCGAGGAATCGAGGCCGCCGGAGAGCAGTACGGCCAGCGGCACGTCGCTCTGCAACTGCCGCCGCACCGCGTCAACGAAGATCGCGCGCACGTTGGCGGCCGCCGTTTCGGCGTCGTCAAAGCAGGGCCGCGCTTCCAGCTGCCAGTAGGGCCACGTCGAAAACCCCTCGGCGCTGACGCGCCCGCACGCACCCGGCAGCAGTTCCCGCACGCGCCGGAACACGCCGCTGCCGGGCAGAGTGACGGGCGTCAGATACAGCAGCTGCCACAGGCCTTCCTCGTCCACTTCCGGCGGCACGTCACGGTGACAAAGCAGACCCTTGACCTCGGAGGCAAAATAGAATTTAGTGCCGACTTGTGCATAGAAAAACGGCTTTACACCCAACCGGTCGCGCGCCACGAACACGCAGTTTTTTGCCGCGTCATGCACGGCAAAGGCAAAAATGCCGTTGAGTTTTTCCGGCGTTTTCTCCCCGTAAAAAACGTAGCACCACAGAAGTACCTCGGTGTCGCAGTTCGTCAAAAACACGGCGCCTTTTGCCGCGAGATCCTGCCGCAGTTCATCGGCATTGTACAGTTCCCCGTTGTAAACGACGGTGTAGGTGCGGCCCCGGTAGACCACTGTCATGGGCTGCGCGCCGCCCGCCGGATCCATGACCGCCAGACGATTATGATAGAACGCGACGCCCGGCACGAAATAACTGCCGTGCCCGTCTGGCCCCCTGTGCGCCAGCGCCTGCCCCGCGGCGATCACTTCTTCCTGCAAAATGCCCGCTGGATCGCAAAAATCAACGCACCCGTTGATCGAACACATACGCCTCACCTCACACACAGCGTATGAGCCGACGGCGCCGACGGTGCATATGCTACTCACGGAAGGAGTTGATGACATGAAGATCGTTCTCGTGCGGCCGCCCGCCGTGTTCGCACCGCTTCTGCGGCGACTGTTCCACATCAAGAAAGCGTCTGCATAAGCAAAGAGAGTTATAAAAAATCCG
>CAMZFG010000144.1 GCA_947306035.1 uncultured Clostridia bacterium
CCCCGAGGTGACCGTGCGCGTGGAAGTGCGCGAGACCGCGGCCTACATCCACGCCGGTCAGGTCAAGGGCGCGGGCGGTCTGCCCGTGGGCGTCGGCGGTCGGGGACTGCTGCTGCTCTCCGGCGGCATCGACTCGCCCGTGGCGGGCTGGATGATGGCCAAACGGGGCATAAAACTCGAGGCCCTTTACTTTGAAACGCCCCCCTATACCGGCGACCTGGCGCGCCAAAAAGTGCTGGATCTGGCGGCGCGCGTCGCGCGCTATGCCGGCAGCATGAACGTCTACGTCGTCTCGCTGACCAAACTGCAGGAACAGTTCGTCAAGTGCTGTGAAGAGGATTATTTCACCCTGCTTCTGCGCCGCGCCATGGTGCGCGTGGCCAACCGGGTGGCCGTCGCCCGTGAGTGCCGCGCCCTCATCACGGGCGAAAGTCTCGGGCAGGTGGCCTCGCAGACCACCGAAGCGCTGGCCGTCACCGGGGCGCCGGCAAAATTCCCCGTGTTCCGCCCCTGTATCGGCATGGATAAAGAGGAGATCATAGAGATCGCGCGCCGCATCGACACCTTCGACCTCTCCACCCTGCCCTACGAGGACTGCTGCACCGTGTTCACGCCCCGCCACCCCAAAACGCGGCCCGTGCTTGAAAAAGTCGAGGCCGAAGAGAGGAAACTGCCCGTCGAAGAACTGTGCGACGAGGCGTTTGCGGGACTGCAGACGTTTTACATCAGAGCCAAATTTTAATCACTATATAAAGGAAGTGCATTTTCCATGACAAAGATCGACATTTTCTCCGGTTTTCTCGGCGCGGGCAAGACCACGCTCATCAAAAAACTGATCGCCGAGGCCTATGCCGGCGAAAAACTGGTGCTCATCGAAAACGAGTTCGGTGAGATCGGCATTGACGGCGGGTTCCTCGCCGACGCGGGCATCAACATCACCGAGATGAACTCCGGCTGCATCTGCTGCAGTCTGGTCGGCGATTTCGGCCGGGCGCTCGTCAAAGTGCTCGACGAATACGCCCCCGACCGCATCCTCATCGAGCCGTCGGGCGTCGGCAAACTCTCCGACGTCATCCGCGCCGTGCAGCGCGTGGGCACCGACCGCCTGCAGATCGCCGGGCTCGTCACCGTGGTAGACGCCGCCAAGTGCCGTATGCACATGAAAAATTTCGGCGAGTTCTTCAACGATCAGATCGAGAACGCCGGCACCATCGTGTTAAGCCACACGGGGAACCTCGCCGAGGATAAACTGACCGCCGCCGTCGAGGCCCTGCGCGAACACAACCCGGGCGCCGTCATCGTCACGGCCGAGTGGCAGGATCTTTCCGGCAAGCAGCTGCTGGCCGCCATGGAGCGCCGCGACACGCTGGAAGCGGAAATGAAAAAACTGGCCGAGGAAGAAGAGGACGTCTGCCCCGTCTGCGGCCATCATCACCACCACGACCATGACGACGAAGACGAGCACGAGCATCATCACCATCATCACGACGACGAGGACGACGAAGACGAGCACGAGCATCATCATCACCATCATCACGACGATGATGACGACGAGGACGAGCATTGTCATTGCCACGATCACGACGACGATGACGACGACGAGCATGACGAGCACGAACACCACGACCACGAGCATCATCACCACCATCACCACGCCGACGAGGTATTCGTCAGCTGCGGCGCGGAGACGGCGGCGCGCTTTGACCCCGCGGCCATCGGGGCGGCGCTCGCGCAGCTGACCGACGCCGAGAAATTCGGCACCGTTCTGCGGGCAAAAGGCATTGTGGCCGGCCGCGACGGGCAATGGATCCACTTTGACTACGTGCCGGGCGAACCCGACGTGCGCACGGGTCCCGCCGCCATCACGGGGCGCCTTTGCGTCATCGGCTCGCACCTGAGCGTCGAGGCCCTCTCCGCGCTGTTCGGCGTGACGCTGGCGTAAGGAGCGGAACATGGCCGACAAAGGAACGCCCGTTTACCTCTTTACCGGTTTTTTAGAGGCGGGCAAGACCAAAATGATCCAGGAGACGCTCGAAGACAAAGAGTTCAACGACGGCTCCAAGATCCTGCTTTTGGTGTGCGAAGAAGGCATTGAAGAATACGACCCCACCCGCTTCTGGGGGCAGAACGTGCGGCTCGTTCCCATCGAGAACGAAAGCGACCTGACGCTGGAACTGCTCTCGGGGCTTGCCAAACTCTACAAGATCGACCGGGTCATGGTCGAATACAACGGCATGTGGCAGCTGAACACGCTCTACCAAAGTCTGCCGCCCAAATGGTTCATTTTTCAGCAACTGCTGTTCGTCGACGCCACCACCGCCATGGCCTACAACGCCAATATGCGCAGTCTGATGGTCGATAAACTGCAAAACGCGGAACTGGTCATTTTCAACCGTGCCGAAAAGGAGAGCAAAGAAGCCCTGCACAAACTGGTGCGCGGCATCAGCCGGCGGGCGCAGATCGCCTACGAGCCGACGGGCGGCGACCTCGTTTACGACGACATCGAAGACCCCCTGCCCTTTGACGTCAACGCCCCCGTCGTGGTGATCGAAGACGAGGACTACGCCCTCTTTTACCGCGACCTCGGCGACTCCATGCCGGAGTACGAGGGGCGCACCGTCAAGTTCAAAGGGCTCGTCGCGCGCGACCGACAACTCGGCAAAAACGCCCTGGTCGTCGGCCGCCACGTCATGACCTGCTGCGAGGCCGACATCGCCTACAACGGCCTTGTCTGCAATTTTGACCGCGAAGTGCCCTACAAAACGGGCGAATGGATCGTGGTCACCGCCAAGATCAGGATCGAACCCCACAAACTCTACGGGCAAAAGGGCCCCGTGCTCTACGCCACCGACGTGGCGCTGACCTCGCCACCCAAAACGCCCGTTGCCACGTTCTATTGAAAAAAGACCCGCTGTGCGGGTCTTTTTTTGATCGTTTTTGATACCGTTTCGGTACTTTTTTATTTTTTCAGTTCCAGCGTCCGCAGATAGGCGGCGCGCACCGCGTTCATCGAGGTCGAGCGGAAACCGCCCTCTTCCAGGGCGTGCACGCCGGCAATGGTCGTGCCGCCGGGACTGCACACGGCGTCTTTGAGTTCGCCCGGGTGACGGCCGCTTTCCAGCACCATTCTGGCCGATCCCTCCAGCATCAGGGCGGCGAATTTCTGCGCGTCCGCGCGCGTCAGGCCGCACTCCACGCCCGCGTCGGCCAGCGCCTCGACAAAGAGATAGGCAAACGCGGGGCCGCAGCCGGAAACGGCGGAGGCGGCATCGATCTTTTCCTCCGCGATCGGGGCGAGCGTGCCCGCGCCGGCAAGGCCTTTGAGAAATGCCGCAAGGTCGTTTTTCGATACCAGGTCGTTCGGTACGTACAAGATCAGGCCGCTGCCGACCGCGCAGGGCGTGTTCGGCATGATGCGGATCACGGGCCTCTTGCCAAGCCCCGCCTCGACGGCCGCGATCGAGATGCCCGCCGCCATGGAGACGACGACGGTGCCGTCGGCAAGATGCGGGCGCACCTGCGCGAGCACGGCGGGCAGCACCTGCGGTTTGACGCCGAGCACCAGAAAGCGGCAGGAAGCCGCGATCTCTTCGGGCGTCAGCACGGCGGCGCCGTATGTTTGCCGGAACGTCTCCGTTTTCTTTGCGTCGGTGTCGCAGACCGCCACGCTGCCCCGCGGCAGAACGCGGCAGACCGCCCCCGCGATGGCGCCGCCCATGTTGCCGACGCCGATCGATCCGAATTCGTATTTCATGTTCTCACCTCGTTTGTCCGTTTCCGCGGATCAGGT
>CAMZFG010000145.1 GCA_947306035.1 uncultured Clostridia bacterium
CTTGACAAAGAGCAAACGAAAAGACCGTGCAAACCGATCGCGTATGCCATATCGGACGGCAGCGAAAAAGACGGTGAGTATATCAGCGAGAAACTATATGAGTATAATCTCCCCTTTCTCAAACCCAAGCACGATTACATCAAGATCAATCGAAAACTGGTCGATGAAAACGGCAGGGTCGTCGCCGCCATCATGGCGGGCGTCACGGGCACCGACACCGGCTGGGTCTGGAAAATATGGGTCGACGAAGCGTATCGCGACCGGGGGCTGGGAACCCTGCTCCTGCGGCATTTTGAAAAGAAGGGCAAAGAAAAAGGCATGACCAAGATCATTGCCGAAGAGGTCTATGACTGGAACGTCGGTTTCTTTTTGAAAAACGGATACCGGGTCGCCGGCGAATTGCCCGATCTGCCCAAAGGGCACAGTTATTACGTGATCGAGAAAGATCTGACCGTTTGAAAAAGCCGGTCGCTTACGGAACGTTCGGAAAAAGAAAACCGAAAAGGAGCATAAACCATGAACAAAAAGATCGTCGCCCTGATCGTGGCCGCCGTTCTCGCGTACTGCGTCGGGGAATCCGTGTTCAAAACGATGGAAGCGGAAAAGGCGAGAAAAGAGAGAGAAGCCGCCGCGAAGCGGCAATAACGGATGGGGAAAAGATATGATCCTGTTTATCAACGCCTGCGTGCGAAAAGCGTCGCGCACCAAACGCCTGGCGGATCGATTTCTCGCGGGCAAAGGGCCCGTGACCGAGGTGCGCCTTTTCGACGTGCCGTTTCCCGCGGTGGACGAGGCGTTTTTGCAAAAGCGCGACCGCCTTGTCGCGGCGGGGCGCTTTGACGACCCGCTGTTCGACCTCGCGCGGCAGTTTGCCGCGGCCGACGAGATCGTCGTGGCGGCGCCCTTTTGGGACCTGTCGTTCCCGGCCGCCGTCAAGCAGTACTTTGAGCAGGTCACCGTGCCCGGCCTGACGTTTTACTATACCGAGGAGGGCGTGCCGCGGGGGCTTTGCAAAGCCGGCAAACTGACGTTCGTCACCACCGCGGGCGGTCACTTCACCCCCGAAGAATACGGGTTTGGCTATATCAAGGCGCTGGCAGAGAATTTTTACGGCATCGGGCAGGTCAGACTGCTGCGGGCGGCGGGGCTGGATATCGACGGTGCCGACCCCGGGGCGATCCTTGAGGCCGCGTTTGCCGAGGCCGACAAATCGTGAGATAAGGGAGAGAACCGTATGGCGCAGCCGCAATTCAAATACGTCCGCATTCAGGGCAAGGAACTGGCCAAAAACACCATGTACGCCAAGGGCATTTTCAGCATGTGCTGGCAACTGGTGCAAAAAGACGCCATGGAAAAGGAAGACGCGGACCTGTTCCGCGAGATCGACGGCTGGTTTGCCGACCATTTGCCCTGGCCGCCCCCGTGCCAAAGAAGGGAAGCCGTGGCCTGCTGGTTCAAAACGGAGAACGCCGAGGAAATGCTCAAAATGATCCGCCCGGCGCTGTGGCTGCTTGAAAAGTACCACCATCCCTATTTTTTGGTCTATACCAATTCGCCCGGCGAGATCGTGTACGAAGATCGATACCAGATAGCCGCCAGAACGGACGGATATTTGGAGATCGACGAGGAGCTGCAGCCCTCCTGGTCGCCGGCGGATACCGAAAAACAATGAAAGGCAACGGTCGACATGACGGGTTTTAAGATCTTTCTTTGGTTCGTCCTGACGGCGGTTTTGTACGCCGCGTGGTTCGCGGCGCTGTGGCCGCTGCGCAAAAAGAATAAGATTTGGCTCGGCGTGGCCCTTGCCGCTGCCGAGTTCCTGCTGGCCGCCGTCGCGGCGTATGTTGATATCGCTTCCGCGTATCTTTTGCCGCGCGGGTGGCAATGCCTGCTCGCCATGTTCTATACCGTGTGGCTGGCAGACGCGGCGACGGGAGCGATCCTGCTCCTCGCGCGGTGCCTGAAAAAGGACGGTTTCAAAGGCGCTTTGCGCTTTGCGGCGGGGTTTTGCGTGACGCTGCTGTATCTTTGCTACATGGTCGTCAACGCGCAGGTCGTCACCGCCGACCGCCATACCTATACCTCGGAGAAACTCACGCGCGAGCATACCTTCGTGTTTTTATCCGATCTGCACTACGGCCATACGCAAAGCCGCGGGGTGGTCGAAAAAACGCTTGAAAAGATCAAAGCCGAAGACCCCGAGTTCATCCTGCTCGGCGGCGACATCACCGACGAATTCACCTCAAAGGAAGATATGCAGTATCTCTACGGGCGCATCGGCGCGCTCGGCGTGCCCGTCTATTTCGTGTACGGCAATCACGACCGGCAGGATCACGCCGCCGACGTGGGCGGCCGCACCTATTCCGACGAGGATCTGACAGCGGCCCTGACGGCGGCCGGCATTCGCGTTCTGTGCGACGACTGCGCGGAACTCGACGACCTTGTGCTGCTCGGCCGCGAGAACGAGAACGCCGCGGGGAGAAAGGCGGTCGGGGAACTGCCGGCGCGTCCCGCGGGCAAATACGTCGTGACGGTCGACCATTCGCCCTATCAGTACGACGATATTGCAAAAACGGGCGCCGACCTGCAGGTGTCGGGGCACGTGCACGCGGGGCAGTTGTTCCCGCTGCGCCTGATCTACCCCCTGTTCGTGCATAATATCTGCGGCGAGTACCGCGACGGAGACACCGTCGTTTACGTCAGTTCGGGCGCGTCGGGCTGGTGCTTTCCGCTGCGCAGTCAGGCGCATTGCCGTTACGAGGTCTTTCACCTGACCACACCCTGAAAGGAAAAAGAATGAACATAGCATACTGCGGGCTTGACTGCGACGCCTGCGAGGCGCGCCTTGCCACGATCCGGAACGACGACGAACTGCGCAGAAAAGTGGCCGAAAAATGGTCGGCACTCAACGGCGTGCCCATCACGCCGGAGCAGATCAACTGCACCGGCTGCCGCGGAGAGGGCGTCAAAACGGTCTATTGCGAGCGCCTATGCCACATACGGCAATGCGCGATGCAAAAAGGGAACGAAACGTGCGGGCAATGCCCGGCGCTCGACGCGTGCGAGAAGATCGCGCCGCTGCTGCAAAACAACGAAGAAGCCCGCCGCAACCTCAAACGCTGACGATACCGCGATTACTCTTTTGAAATCTGACAAAGGAGACACCTTATGACGTTCTATATGAGCGCGATCATCCTGACGGAACTGATGATGATCGCCATGACATTGCACGTGCTGCACTATTCCGGTTTTACCAAATTGCAAAAAACGTGGTTTTTGCTGACCTTCGGCTCCATCATGCTGTGCGCGGGCGCGGAATTCGCCGTGCATTGCGGCTATTACAACGCCAAATTTGCCGTGCCGCTGACCGTGCTGACGGTGCTGCAATTCTCGGTCGCGCCCGTGCTCGGCGTGCTGTTCACCGGCGCGCTGGGCCTGGAAAAGCAGGGCAGGGTCGCCGTGATCGCGCTGTGCGTCAACCTGTTGGTCGAGACCGTCGCCGCGCCCTTCGGCTGGATCTTTTACTTCAACGAAAGCGGCTATTTCCGCGGCCCCGGTTTTATCGTTTACGAGGCGTTTTATCTGATCAGTCTGGTCTACCTGGTCGTCTGCATGATCCTGATCGGCAAAAAATTCCGTAACCGCGACACCCGCACCATCTGCATGATCTTAGCCGTGCTGGTGGCCGGCATTCTGCCCATGACGCTGTATAAACTCAACATCACCTACATTGCCATCGCCATCGGCGC
>CAMZFG010000146.1 GCA_947306035.1 uncultured Clostridia bacterium
TGATCCTGTTCGCCGTCATGATCCTGGTCACCTGTAAGGATATAGCGGGGTTGTTCGCAAAATGAAGTACAACGAGATCAGAAGAAAAACGCGCCCCGTGCACGTGGGCGCCGTCACAGTCGGCGGCAGCGCGCCGCTGGCCGTGCAATCCATGACCAACACAGACCCGCACGACTTCAACGCCACGCTGTCGCAGATCAGGGCTTTGAAGGCCGCGGGCTGTGACATCGTGCGCATCACCGTGCCGGACAGAGAAGCCGCGGACGTGCTGTATCGCGTCAAATGCGCCGACGTCGGGCTGCCCGTCGTGGCCGACATCCATTTTGACTATCGGCTGGCCGTGCTGTGCGCCGAGCGGGGCGCGGACAAGATCCGCATCAACCCCGGCAACATCGGCGACGACAGCCGCGTCAAGGCCGTGACCGACGCCTGCCGCGCCCACGGCGTGCCCGTGCGCATCGGCGTCAACGGCGGCTCGCTTGAAAAGCATATTCTGGAAAAATACGGCGCACCCACGCCGGAGGCGCTGTGCGAGAGCGCGTTTTACCACGTGAGACTGCTTGAAAAATACGATTTTACCGATATCGTCATCTCCATCAAATCTTCCGACGTGCGCGCCATGATCGCGGCCAACCGTCTGGTGGCGGCGCGGTGCGACTATCCCTTACATATCGGCGTGACCGAGGCGGGCGGCAGAGAACAGGGGCGCGTCAAGAGCGCCGTCGGTATCGGTGCTTTGCTCGCCGACGGCATCGGCGACACCCTGCGCGTGTCTCTGACGGCCGATCCGGTCGAGGAGATCGCCGCCGCGCGGGACATTCTCTCCGCCCTGCATATCGAGGGGCAGAGCGGGCTTGACGTGGTCAGTTGCCCCACGTGCGGCCGCACGAAGATCGACCTGATCTCGCTTGAAAAACGGTTCAGAGCGGCCGTTCTCGAAAACGGGCTTGAAGATCTGCCCGTGAAAGTGGCGCTGATGGGCTGCCCCGTCAACGGCCCGGGCGAGGCAAAAGAAGCCGATATCGGCATTTGCGGCGGCGACGGCTGCGCGCTGCTGATCGCGCACGGTGATATCGTGGAAAAGATCGGGGAAGACGAGATCATACCGCGCCTGATCGCGGAACTGAAAAAAAGAAAGGAAAAATAACGGCGGCATGACCGCCGGGGTGATAAAATGGCGGAAAAAACGCTGCTTGAGATATTTTCAAAATACCAACCGAGCGCCGAAGACGCGGCGCTTTTGTCAGAGGCGAGCGACATCGGCGTGCGCGTGGATAAAGAACTGCGCGCCGTAGAGGTGAACGCCTCTTTTCCTGCGCCCGTCAAAAAGGAAACGCTGTATCGCATCGAAAAGGAAATCGAAAAGGCGTACGATCTGCGCATGGCGCGCATCTGCCCGCACTATCCCGCGGCATGCTTTACCGAGGACTACATACCGGAACTGCTGGCCGAAGCGGAGCGCTCCTGCATCGTGGCGCGCGGCTTTTTCGAGACGTACAACGCCTATATCGAAAACGAAACGCTGACCATTGAACTGCCGTTTGACGACAACGGGCTGGCGCTGTTCGATATCGGCAAAACGCCGCGCGACATGAGCGCCATCATTCTGCGCGAATTCGGCGTGCACTGCCGCGTTCTGTTCCGCTATTCCGAGGCCATGGCCGAAGCCGACGACTTTGACGGCAGCGCCGAACTCAACGAGATCGACCGGCAGTTGGCCGAGACGAAAACGGCGTATGAAGCGGCGCAGAAGAACCCCACACCGGCCGTCAAAACGGCAGAGACCGTCAAACCGACCGGGGAACGGCGCATGTCGCTGCTCGGCGAAGTCGGCGACGCGGAGATCCACGGCGGCGTCTGCCGCGTCGGGCGCAAAACGTTCGATATATCGGAACCCGTTTTCCACGTCGGCTCCAAATTCGAGATCAAGGCCGTGCCGCTGGCCCGTATCCTCACGCCCGCGCGCAACCTGACGATCCTCGGCGAGTGCTTCGGCTACAACGTCGAAGAGGCGCGCGGCGGCGGCAAATTCAACGCCGCGTTCTACCTCACGGACGGTCACTCTTCGATCACCGTCAAAAAGTTTTCGCTGACGCCGGAAGAAGAAAAAGAACTGAAAGAGCTGACCAAAGACGGCATGGCGGTCGCGCTGCGCGGCTATACCAAACACGACACGCACAAAGACGGCGTTGACCCCGACCTGACGTTTTACTATTCCGATCTCGCCTCCGTCAAAACGGTACGGCGCGTGGACAACGCGCCGAAAAAGCGGGTGGAACTGCACCTGCACACCACCATGTCCGCCATGGACGCCCTGATCCCGCCCGACGCGGCCGTCAGGACCGCCAACGCGTGGGGGCACCCGGCCGTGGCGATCACGGATCACGGCAACGTGCAAGGTTACCAGGACGCCATGCTGGCCGCCGAAAAACTGGGGCAAAAAGTCATTTACGGCATCGAGGCCTACGCCGTCAACGACCGCTCCGGCGTGCTGTTCGGCGACTACAAGGGCGGTTTCGGTGACGAATTCGTGGTATTTGACATTGAGACCACGGGTCTGTCCAACCGTACCTGCGGCATCACCGAGATCGGCGCCGTCAAAGTCAAAAACGGAGAAGTGCTGGAACGCTATAACACGTTCGTCAACCCCGAAATGCCCATTCCCGAGGAGATCTCGCAGCTGACCTCGATCACCGACGAAATGGTCAAAGACGCGCCGGTCATCGCCGACGTACTGCCCGCGTTTCTTTCTTTCGTGGGCGATCGGCTCCTGATCGCGCACAACGCCGACTTTGACGTCGGTTTTATCCGCGCGGCCGCGGAGAAGAACGGCATACCGTTCAACGCGCCCTATCTCGACACGGTGGCGCTCTCCCGTCACCTCAACCCGGAATTGAAAAATCATCGGCTGGATACCCTGGCCGATCATTTCGGTCTCGGCGATTTCAATCACCACCGCGCCTGCGACGACGCGGAAATGTTGGCGCTCATCTTTTTCAAAATGACGGAAAAGATGCAAAAACTGGAGATCCACGGCTTTGCCGATCTGCAGCGCGATATGCAGTCCTCAACGGACGTGCTGACCCTGCCGCCGTACCATCAGATCATTCTCGTCGCGACCGAAACGGGGCGCCGCAACCTGTATAAACTGGTTTCTTACAGTTATTTGAAGTATTTTCGCCGTTTCCCGCGCATTCCGCGCACGGAACTGGAAAAGCACCGCGAAGGGCTTTTGATCGGCTCTGCCTGCGTAGACGGGGAACTGATGCGCGCCATTCTCGACAATCGCGCCGAAGCGGATATCGAGGAGATCGCCAAATTCTACGACTATCTTGAGATACAGCCCGTCTCCAACAACCGCTTTCTGATCGACGAGGGGCGCATTGCCGACGAAGAAGGCCTGCGCGATCTCAACCGCCGCGTGGTGGCGCTGGGCGAAAAACTGGGCATTCCCGTGGTGGCCACCTGCGACGCGCACTACCTGGAAGACGACGACGATCTGTTCCGGCGCGTGATGGTCAGCGTCAAGTTCAAAAACGAAGACCGCCTCTCCCACCTCTACTATCGCACCACGGATGAAATGTTGGCCGAATTCGCGTATCTCGGCGAGCAAAAGGCCTTTGAGGTGGTCGTGGAGAACACCAACGCCATCGCCGATCGCATCGCCGACGACATCCGGCCGTTCCCGAAAGGCACGTTCACGCCGCACATGGACGGCGCCGAAGAGGA
>CAMZFG010000147.1 GCA_947306035.1 uncultured Clostridia bacterium
CCAGCCGCTCCCGCCCCCACCGCTCCCGCGGCCGCCGGCGGCACGCCCGTGGCGGCCCCTATGCCCGGCACCATCAACCGCATCAACGTCAAAGTCGGCGACAGCGTCAAAAAAGGCGACGTGCTGCTCATTCTCGAAGCTATGAAAATGGAGAACGATATCTGCGCGCCCGCTGACGGCAAAGTGCTGTCCCTTTCCGTGGGGCAGGGCGCTTCCGTCAATACCGATCAGGTGCTGCTGACCATAGGTTGAGGTAGGGAACGACAACTATGTGGGAGAGTATTCTGAATTTTCTGAAAAGCACGGGCGTGTACCGGCTTTTCGGCGATCTCGGCGAACAATGGCAACTGACCGTCAAAACGCTCGTCATGTTTCTCATCGTCGGCGTGCTGGTCTATCTGGCCGTGGTCAAAAAGTTTGAGCCGCTGCTCTTGCTGCCGATCGCCGTCGGTATGCTGCTGACCAACCTGCCCGGCGCGGGGCTTTACCACCCCGAAATGTTCCTGACGGCAGGCGAGATCGATTTTCTCGATATCCTGCACAACGGCGGCCTGATCGACCTGCTTTACATCGGCGTCAAACTCGGCATTTACCCGTGCCTCATCTTTATGGGCATCGGCGCCATGACCGATTTCTCGCCTCTCATTGCCAACCCGAAGAGTTTACTGATCGGCGCGGGCGCGCAGCTCGGCGTGTTCGTGGCCTTTGCGCTGGCCCTGCTTTCCGGCCTGTTTACGCCCATGGAGGCCGCCTCCATCGGCATCATCGGCGGCGCGGACGGCCCCACGGCCATCATCGTCACCAAAACGCTGGCCCCGCAACTGCTCGGCGCCATCGCCATCGCGGCCTACAGTTACATGGCGCTGATCCCCATGATCCAGCCGCCGTTCATGAAACTGCTGACCACCAAAAAAGAGCGCGCCATCCGCATGACCACCCTGCGCAAGGTCACCACGCTTGAAAAAGTGTGCTTCCCGTTTTTGGTGGTTGCGGTCGTGGCTCTGATCGTGCCGGACGCCGTGCCCCTGATCGGCTGCCTGATGTTCGGCAATATCTTAAACGTCAGCGGCGTGACCGACCGCCTCTCCAAGACCGCGCAGAACGGCCTCATTAACACCATCACCATCCTGCTCGGCATCAGCGTGGGCGCCACCGCCACCGCCGATAACTTCCTGTCCGTCAAAACGCTTGCCATCATCGGCTGCGGCCTGTTCGCCTTCTGCATTTCCACCGTGGGCGGTCTGCTCACCGCCAAACTGATGAACAAGATCAGCGGCGGCACCATCAACCCGCTGATCGGCTCGGCCGGCGTTTCTGCCGTGCCCATGGCCGCGCGCGTTTCGCAAAAGGTGGGGCAGGAGACCGACCCCTCCAACTTCCTTCTGATGCACGCCATGGGCCCCAACGTGGCCGGCGTCATCGGTTCCGCCGTGGCGGCGGGCGTGTTCCTTTCCTGGAATTTCTGATCTGAAAGAGAGAATTGACTATGGCCAAAGTAAAAATTACCGAGACTGTGCTGCGCGACGCGCACCAGTCGCTCATCGCCACCCGCATGACCACCGCCGAAATGCTGCCCATTCTCGAAAAAATGGACACGGTGGGCTACCACTCCATGGAGGTGTGGGGCGGCGCCACCTTCGACGCCTGCCTGCGCTTTCTCAACGAGGACCCGTGGGAACGCCTGCGCATCATTCGCGACAAGGTCAAAAACACCAAACTGCAAATGCTGTTCCGCGGGCAGAATATCCTCGGGTACCGCCATTATTCCGACGACGTGGTGTCCTATTTCGTGCAAAAGTCCATTGCCAACGGCATTGATATCATCCGCATTTTCGACGCGCTCAACGACCCCCGCAACCTCAAAACGGCCATCGACGCCACCAAGCGCGAAAAAGGCCACGTGCAGGCCGCGTTCTCCTACACCACGGGGCCCTGCTACACGCTGGAGTATTACGCCAAATACGCCAAGGAACTGCAGGAAATGGGCGCCGACTCCATCTGCATCAAGGATATGGCCGGTCTGCTCAAACCCTACGACGCCTACGATCTCGTCAAAGCGCTCAAAGAATCCGTCACCGTGCCGGTGCAGCTGCACACGCACTACACGGCGGGTCTGGCTTCCATGACGCTGCTCAAAGCCATCGAGGCGGGCGTGGACGTGGTGGATACCGCCATGTCGCCCCTTGCCATGGGCACCTCGCAGCCGCCCACGGAGACGCTGGTCGCCACGCTGGCGGGCACCGAGTACGACACGGGCATCGATCTGAAAAAACTCGACGAGATCACCCGCTTCTTCACGCCGCTGCGCGAAAAGTACTTAAAGAGCGGTCAACTCGATCCCAAAGCCCTCAAAGTGGACGTCAACGCCCTGCTTTATCAGGTGCCGGGCGGCATGCTCTCCAACCTGATGCGGCAACTCAAAGAGGCCGGCAAGTCCGACCTGCTCTCCGAGGTGCTGGCCGAAGTGCCGCGCGTGCGCGCCGACGTCGGCTATCCGCCGCTCGTCACCCCCTCTTCGCAGATCGTGGGCACGCAGGCGGTGCTCAACGTCATCGGCGGCGAGCGCTATAAGATGGTGACCAAAGAGTTCAAAGGCATCGTGCGCGGCGACTACGGCAAAACGCCCATGCCCATCGACCCTGCCTTTGTCAAAAAGATCATCGGGGAAGAGCAGCCCATCACCTGCCGCCCCGCCGACCTGTTAAAACCCGAACTCGACGACCTGCGTAAACAGATCGCCGGATATATCGAGCAGGAAGAAGACGTGCTTTCCTACGCCCTCTTCGAGCAGGTGGCCCTCAAATTCTTTGAGGCGCGCAAAGCCAAAAAGTACGGCCTTGACGCGACGGCCGCCGACAAAGACCTCGGCGTGCACAGCGTCTGATACACAAAAAACCCGCACACGGTGCGGGTTTTTTGATGAAGCAAAGCCCCCGACGACTGTCGGGGGCTTGTTTGTTTCGGCGTATCAGTACATGCCGCCGCCCATGCCGCCGCCGGACATGGCCGCGTTGGCGGCCGCCTCGGCCGCGGGGTCTTTCTTGTCGGCCACAAGCGACTCGGTGGTCAAAATGACGGAGGCCACGGAGGCGGCGTTCTGCAGGGCAGAGCGGGCCACTTTGGTCGGGTCGACGATACCGGCGGACATCATATCCACATAGGTCTCGTTGTAGGCGTCAAAGCCGTACCCCGTCTTGTGGCTGCCGACGATCTTGCTGACGACCACGCCGCCGTCAAAGCCGGCGTTCTCGGCGATCTGGCGCACGGGCTCTTCAAGGGCCTTGATGACGATCTTGACGCCCGTCTTTTCGTCGCCGTCCACGGTGTTCAGCAGTTTCTTGACTTCGGGAATGACGTTGAGGTAAGCGGTGCCGCCGCCGGCCACAATGCCTTCTTCCACAGCGGCGCGCGTGGCGTTCAGCGCGTCCTCGATGCGCAGTTTCTTTTCTTTCATCTCCGCCTCGGTCGCGGCGCCCACTTTGATCACGGCCACGCCGCCCGCCAGTTTGGCCAGGCGCTCCTGCAGTTTTTCGCGGTCGAAATCGGAAGTCGTCGTCTCAATGGCGTTGCGGATCTGATGAATGCGGCTCTTGATGGCGTCGGGATCGCCCGCGCCGCCCACGATGATGGTGTTTTCCTTGTTGACTTTGACCTGGCGGGCACGGCCGAG
>CAMZFG010000148.1 GCA_947306035.1 uncultured Clostridia bacterium
TAGTCTTCCTCGTTGAAAAAGCGCTCTTTCTGCACCCGCGTCATGTAGAGGATGTCCAGTTCCGGCATGACGGAAAGCAGATCTTTCGTCTCGGTATAGGGAATGCCCCGCTTGTCGAGCACGTCCTTTTTGACGTAGCCCGGCAGTTTGAGTTCTTCGGGCGAGATCAGCACCACCCGGATGCCCGTGTAGCGCGACAGCGCATTGATCAGAGAATGCACCGTGCGCCCGAATTTGAGGTCGCCGCAAAAGCCGACCGTCAGATCGGTGAGCCGCCCCTTTTCGCGCCGGATGGTGCAAAGGTCGGCCAGCGTCTGCGTGGGGTGATTGTGCCCCCCGTCGCCCGCGTTGATGACCGGCACCGTCGCGTTCATGGCCGCCACGCGGGGCGCGCCCTCTTTGGGGTGCCGCATGGCGATGACGTCGGCGTAGCAGGAGACGACGCGCGCCGTGTCGGCCACGCTCTCCCCTTTGGCGGCGGAAGAGGTGCCGGCGTCGGAAACGGAAAGCACCTGCCCGCCGAGTTCGTACATGGCCGCCTCGAAACTCAGGCGCGTGCGCGTGGACGGCTCGAAAAACAGCGTGGCCAGTTTTTTGCCGCGGCAGGCGTTTTCGTACTTGTCGGGGGCGCGCATGATATCTTCGGCGACGGCGATCAGTTCGTCGATCTCCGCGACGGAAAGGTCGCCGATGTCCAGTACGCTTCTCATACCAATCCCTCCATCCAACTCTCGTCGGCGGGATCGTCACGGAAGCGGAGCAGACGCGCCACGTCGTCGGGGGCGATATAGCCGGTCTGCCCCGCCAGGGCCGCCACCGCGTCAAAGTCGGTCAGCGACACGTTTTTGACGCCGGCCGCCGCCAGACGCTCCAGCCCCTTTTTCATATTGTAGGTGAAGATCGAGACCACGCCGAGTACCTCGGCGCCCGCCTCGCGCAGCGCGTCCACCACTTCCAGCACGCTGCCGCCGGTCGAGATCAGATCCTCGACCACCACCACGCGCTGTCCTTTTTCCAGTTTGCCCTCGATCCGGTTCTGTCTGCCGTGATCTTTGGCGCCGCTCCGCACGTAACCCATGGGCAGGCCCAGCAGGTGCGCCGTGATGGCCGCGTGGGCGATGCCCGCCGTCGACGTGCCCATCAGCACCTCGGCCATGGGGTAATGCTCCGTGATGAGGGCGGCCAGCCCCTTTTCGACGTGCGTGCGCACCGCGGGCGCCGTCAGCGTCAGGCGGTTGTCGCAGTAAACGGGGCTTTTGATGCCGCTGGCCCAGGTAAAGGGCTGCCGCGGCCGGAAGAACACCGCCCCGATCGAAAGCAGGTCGCCGGCGATCAGTTTTGACAAGTCGTTCATGTCTGATTTCCTCCCGTTATGAATTCCCGCACGCAGCGGCGCCAGGCCGCCGCGGGGTCGGCGGCGGCGGTAATGGGCCGCCCCACCACGATATAGTCGGAGCCGAGCTGCCGCGCCCGCTCCGGCGTGGTCACCCGCTTTTGGTCGCCCGCGTCGCCGTCGGCAAACCGCACGCCGGGCGTCACCGTCAGAAAGTCCCGCCCGCAGGCCGCGTGCACCGCGCCCGCCTCCAGGGGCGAGCAGACCACGCCGTCAAGGCCGGCGGCTTTGGCGGTCGCGGCATAGTGTGCCACCACCTCGGCCATGGGCCGCTCGATCAGAAGGTCGCGCCGCATGCTCTCCTCGTCGGTCGAGGTCAGCTGCGTCACGGCGATCAGCAGCGGTCTTGTGCCGTCCGGCCGCGTCAACCCCTCTACGGCCGCCCGCATCATGGCCGTCGTGCCGGCCGCGTGCAGGTTGCAGATATCCACATCCAGCCGCGACAGCACCGCCATGGCTTTTTTCACCGTGTTCGGGATGTCGTGCAGTTTCAGGTCGAGAAAAATTTTGTGCCCGCGCGCTTTGATCCGGCGCACCATATCCGGCCCTTCGGCATAAAAAAGTTCCATGCCGATCTTGACGAAGGGCTTTTCATCGCCGAACCGGTCAAGAAAGGCGAACGTCTTTTCGGCGCTGTCAAAATCGCAGGCCACGATCACGTCTTTTGCCATGGTTTTACTCCTTTGATGATCTCGGAAAGGGACCTGACGCCGTACTTTTCCATGACCCGCGGCAGGTCTTCTATGATGTCGCGACAGGCGCAGGGGTCTGTCAGGTTGGCGGCGCCCACCTCAACGGCCGTGGCGCCCGCCAGCATCATTTCGATCACGTCCTCCGCCGTCGTCACGCCGCCCATGCCCACCACGGGGATATCGACGGCCGCGGCGACCTGCCACACCATGCGCAGCGCCACGGGAAAAACGGCGGGGCCGGACAGGCCGCCCGTGTTGTTTTTCAGCACGGGGCGCCTCGTTCTCATGTCGATGCGCATGCCGAGCAGCGTGTTGATGAGCGTGACGCCGTCCGCGCCCTCGGCCTCGCAGGCCTTTGCCATTTCGGCAACGTCCGTCACGTTGGGCGACAGTTTGACGAGAACGGGCTTTTTGGTCGCCGCCCGCACGGCGCGCGTCACCGCCGCCGCTTGTTTCGGCGAAGTGCCGAAACTCATGCCGCCGCCGTGCACGTTGGGGCAGGAAACGTTCACTTCCAGCCACCCGACCTGCGGGGCGCCGTCGAACAGGGCCGCCGTTTTTTGATATTCTTCCACCGAAAAGCCGGAGATGTTGGCCATGACCGGCTTGTCGTAGCATTTTGCCAGTTTCGGCAGTTCCTCGTCGATCACGCGGCGCGCGCCCGGGTTCTGCAGGCCCACCGCGTTGAGCATGCCGGCGGCGCACTCCGCCACGCGGGGCGTTTCGTTGCCGAAGCGCGGCTCCCACGTGGTGCCTTTGAGCGAAATGGAGCCGAGACACCGGATGTCGTACCAGTCGGCAAACTCATAGCCGAAGCCGAAGGTGCCGCTGGCGGGAATGACGGGGTTCTGCAGCTCGATGCCGCACAGCGTTACGCGCGTGTCTGCCATAAGATCTCCTCCTTTTTCAGCACCGGCCCGTCGCGGCAAATGCGTTTGCTGCCCGTCACGGTGCGGCAGGTGCAGCCCATGCAGGCGCCGAAGCCGCAGCCCATCCTCTCCTCAAAACTGAACTGCCCCCCGGTGGCCGAGGCCGCGTAAACGGCTTTCAGCATGGGTTCGGGGCCGCAGGTGTAAAAGTAGGAGTAGGCAAGGCCGCCCATGACGTCGGTCACGAAGCCCTTTTTGCCGTAACTGCCGTCGACGGTGGTCACCAAGACCGTCGCACCGAGATCACGGAAAGCCTGCTCGTAAAACACCTCGTCACGGGTGTTAAAACCGAGTATCACGGTCACGTTTTTGCCGGCCGCGATCAGGCGACGACAGAGTAGATACAGGGGCGGCACGCCCACGCCGCCGCCGATCAGGAGCGGCGCTTCTCCGGCCGCGGTCAGGTCGTACCCGTTGCCGAGCCCCGTGAGAAGATCGAGCGTTTCGCCCGCCGTCATGGCCGCCATGGCCGCGGTGCCTTTGCCGACGACTTTATAAAGCAGCGTCAGCACGCCGCCCTCGACGTCGCAGACGGAGAGCGGGCGGCGCAGATACAGTCCCGCCACGCGCACGTTGACGAACTGCCCCGGCGCCGTGATGGCCGAGGTGTCGCCGGAAAGGCGCATTT
>CAMZFG010000149.1 GCA_947306035.1 uncultured Clostridia bacterium
ACGTCAGCGTCGGCATCATCGTGCTGGCCGCGGTCATTCTCGCCGGCTGCGTCGGCCTGGCCGCGTTCTTCGCCGTCCGTTCCCGCCGCCGCAAAAAGTGGATCGACGGGCTGTGGACCGAGGCTAAACAATAAAACAAAAAAGTGCATCGCAAGATGCACTTTTTTGATACCGTCACAGGTCATTCGGGTATTTTCAGCGCCTCGACCATGTCGATCTTTTTGTTGCGGCGGGCGATCATCAGTCCCACCGTCAGCGACACGCCGAAGGTGAGCAGAATGCTGACGCCGTACGTCAGCGGCCCCAACGTCAGTTTCATTTCGTATTCCGGTGCCAGCGCCACCAGCAGATACTGCAGCACGCCCACGCCGGCGGGCAGACCGATCAGCGCGCCCAGCACGGTCAGCCACAGGTTTTGCCCCACCAAAAGGCGCCCGATCTGCCTGTCGCGAAAACCGAGCACTTTGAGCGTGGCCATTTCGCGGTATCGCTCGGTGTAACTCATCACGCCCAGATTGTACAGTACAACAATGCCGAGCACGACGGCGGCCAGCACCAGCAGGAACACCATGGTCACCAGCAGTTTGGTGAACGTGCCGAACGAGTCGATGATGCTTTGCCTGGTCTGCGTGTTGACGATCAGCGGGTCGGCCGCCACTTCGACGGCGTCGGTGTAGACGGCGGTGACGTGATAGGGAATACCGACCGCGGCGGCGTAGGCGTCCGTCATCACGATGCTCTCGTTCATGCTGCGCACCACGCCGATCACGCGCACGGTATAGGAGACGTGCTCGCCGTAAGGGGAAAAGGTCAGCGTGTCTCCCGCTTTGACGCCGTGTTCTTTGGCAATGCGGTCGCACACGTAGGCGCCGTCGTTCTGCAGGGTGATGAAGCGCATATCCCGGTCCGTGAAGCGCACTTTATCCCGCGTGACGTGCCACACTTCCAGCGTCACGGCCTTGTCGGTGATCTGCACCCCGCTCTGCGCGCACCAGTCGCCCTCGTAGCGTTCGGTCAGTGCGGCGGCCTCTTCTTCCGTGACGTTCGCGTCCAGATTGATGCGGGTCTCGTAGTGGATGGCTTTGGTATAGAACACGTCCAAAAACGTATCCAGCGTGTCTTTCATGCCGAGCGCGCCCACCAGCAGCACCATGCACCCGATAATGCCGAACAATGTCATGCCGGTGCGCGCCTTGTGCGACAGGCAGTCGCGCAGGTTCCATTTGGTGCCGAAGGACAGTTTCTTTTTCCAGAACGTCGTGTTTTCAACGCGGTGACGGCGCACGGTCTTCGGCGTGAAGGGACGCAGCGCGTCGGCGGCGGTGCCGCGCAGCATGGCGCGGACGGAAAGAAAGCCGATCAGCACCAGGAACGCGTTGATGAATATCAATATGATCCAGCAATACAGCGGCATATACAACTTCCAGTCCCGCATATCGAGGTAGGTGCCCATGGCACCTTTCGGGTTCATGATGTACCACCCGAGCAGATAGCCGAGGCCGATGCCCGCGGCGGTGCCGGCAAGGCCTATGAACAGGGCGTAGGTCGTATAGTGCAGCATGATCCTGCGGTCGCGGAAGCCGAGGGCCTTCAGCGTGCCGATCTGCGTTTTTTCGGAGGCGGTCAGCCGGTGCATGGTGGTCACCATGGTGAGAATGGCAATGGCCAAAAACAGCACCGGCAGCACCCCTGCCATGGTCTTGCCCTCGTTCACCTCGCCCTGTGCCTCACTGTACGAGACGACCTCGTCTTTGGAAAGGATGAGCGTAGTCGTGCCGAGCGCCGTGTCGACGGCGGCGGTAAAGTCTTTTTTCGACAGATCGGAGAGGACGTTGATCTGCGTATAGAACGGGAAACCGAGCGCGTTTTCAAGCAGGACGGGCGAGGCGTACACAAAGCCGTAGGTGTTGTAGTCCGGCATGACCTGCGTCTTGTCCGGCAGACAGATCAGGTATTCGGCCGATTTGACAAGCCCCCTGACGGTGCCGGTTATTTCCATATTTTTATAGACCAGCGTCAGCGTGTCGCCCACCGCGACGTCGTTTTTCGCCGCGTACTGATCGGAGAGCCAGAAGCCGTCGGGGTCGCTCGCGTCGTAGGCGGCGCCCTGCATCGACATGACGCCCGACACCCTCATATTGCTGCTGACCGTCAGGGCCAGCACGTCTTCCGAATTTTTGACGGTGGTGTTGACCGAGAGATAGCGGGTGGCGTCTTTTACGCCCTCAAGTGCCAGCACGGTGTCGAGATCTTCAGCCGAAAAGCCGCTCTCCGACACCAGCCGGTAATCGGCGAAACCCGTTTCGTCGTACATGACGTCGGTGTTTCTTTTCAGACTGTACCACTCCATCGAAAAGCCGGTGAACACGCCGATGCCGATGGCGATCATCACGATCATGGAGATGAACTGCGCCCGGTAGCGCCGCATGGTGCGCCACAGTTTTCTCGTCAGCATCACCAGTCCACCTCGTCGGCCGAAAGGGGAGCGGCCTGCTCTTCAAACGAAAGGATCCTGCCGTTTTTGACGCGAATGACCGCGTCGGCCATTTTGGCAATGTTCTGGTTGTGCGTCACGATGATGATGGTCTTGCCGTATTCCCGCGCCATTTTCAGCAGCAGTTTCAGTACCAGCACGCCCGTTTCGGAGTCGAGCGCGCCCGTCGGTTCGTCACAGAGCAGTATTTTCGGATTTTTGGCCAGCGCCCGCGCAATGGAAACGCGCTGCTGTTCGCCGCCCGAAAGCTCGGCGGGAAAGTTGTCTTTGTGGTCGAGCAGCCCCACCTCCGCGAGCAGATCGTGGGCGGAAAGGGCGTTCGGCGCGATGTCCTTGACCAGCGCCACGTTCTCCATCACCGTCAGCGTGGGGATCAGATTATAAGATTGAAAGACGAAGCCGACCGTGGCGGCGCGGTAATCGGCCAGTTCGTCACGCGACAGGGTCGAAATGTCGCGGCCGTCGACCACCACGGTACCCTCCGTCGGGCTGTCCAGACCGCCGAGCAGATTGAGCAGCGTGCTCTTGCCCGCGCCGCTTTGCCCCAAAACCACGATGAATTTGCCCGCTTCCAGCGTTAAATTCACCCCGTCCAGGGCCTTTTGCCGGTGATCGCCGTTCACGTAGACCCTTGAAACGTTCTGCATTTGTACGATTTCCAATGTTACTCCCTCCTTTGTTAGGACTTACTAACGTCTACATTATAGTTAGTCTTGACTAACTTGTCAAGAGGGTTGCGAAAAAAAGTTCGTTTTTATAATTCCATAAGATAATGCGATTTTATGGCAAATATTTTGTTTTCTTGCCGTGAGAGTGTGCTATAATGATTTTAGAAAACGCGCGCGGGCATGCCCGCGGGAGTGAGGTACGCTATGATCTTTCCGCAAACGTGGCAGGGCGTTCGGCTGACCGGACGGGGCGAGGAGACTTTTGCCGCCCGCGTGCCCGGCAACATCCAGGCCGACTACGCGGCGGCCAGGGGGTTTGCCGACGTTATGTACGGCAGCGGATGCCGGCAATTCGAGGCGCTCGAGGACGACGCGTGGGAATACCGCGCCCGCCTTTCCTATAAAAAGGAAGCGGGGGAGCGCGTGTTTTTCGTCAGTCACGGCATCGACTACCGCTACGAGATCCGTCTCGGCG
>CAMZFG010000150.1 GCA_947306035.1 uncultured Clostridia bacterium
GAACATGCAGCTCAAATACTCCCAGACGCAGGATGAGACCGATATGTGCGAATACGTGCGTGCCGGCATCATGTTCGACCTGGGTCGTATCATGGAAAATGCTTTCGGTAACTACCGTATCGACAGCCAGTTCATCGCCGCTTGCGAAGCCGGTACTCCTTGGCGTTCGCAGCTCGATAAGGTCCTGGGTCCTGCACAGGCAAGCCTGGAGCAGTTCCTGACGGAGCTTAAAGGTGACTTCAACTGATCGATAAGATCGTGACAGGGCAGGCAATCGCCTGCCCTGTTTTCTGTCGGCATATATAAAGGTAGAAAATGATCGGAGCGCGAAATGAAAGAAGAAGAAATACGAGCCGCGCTGGAGCGGGCCGATTTTGAAAACGCCCGGGGCGAGGCACGCCTGCTGGCAGAACATTACGACGGCGAGGTGCCGCGCGAAGTCGTCGAGCGGCGGCTGGCGCACGAACCTTTGCAGTATCTGCTGGGGGAGTGGTGGTTTTGCCGGGAACGGTATATCGTCACGCCGCAATGTCTGATCCCCCGCGCCGACACCGAAACGCTGGTGGAGCAGGCGATACGGCACTTGCCGGAACACGCGCGTTTTTTGGATCTTTGCACCGGCAGCGGCTGCGTGGCGATCTCCACCCTGTGCGCGCGACCAGATACCGCGGCGGTGGCCGTTGACAAGTTTGACGGGACTTTGGCCGTTGCGCGGCGCAACGCGGAGATCAACGGCGTGGCAAAGCGCTGCACGATCTGTCGGGCCGACGTGCTGGCCGATCCGCCGGCGGCGGTGCCGGGAGCGTTCGATGCCGTTTTAGCCAACCCGCCCTATATCCCCGACGCGGTGGTGCCCACGCTTGCCCCCGAAGTGCGGCACGAGCCGCCCGCGGCGCTGTGCGGCGGCGCAGACGGACTGGATTTTTATCGCGCTATGCTGACGCGCTGGGCCAAACTGCTGCGCCGCGGCGGCTTTTGGCTGTTTGAGATCGGCTACGATCAGGCCGACGCGCTGCGTGCTTTGGCGAAAGAACACGGCCTTTTTTGTGAACTGACCCGCGACCTCGGCGGTCACGATCGGGTCGTGCGCCTGTTCTGATCCGCACCCCGTCACCCCCTCTTTGCATATCCTGCGTAGAGGGGGTGTTTTTTGATGCGTATCGTGGTATTGTACGGCGGCGAGAGCGCCGAACGCGCGGTCTCGCTTTTATCCGGCGCTCACGTGGCCGAGGCGTTGATCGGTCGGGGGCATGATCTGCTTTTGTACGATTGGCGGGGCGGCGTGATCCCCGACTTTTTGTGGCTTCGCATGCGCGAGGCAGACGCCGTTTTTCTGGCGCTGCACGGTGGGGCGGGGGAAGACGGCACTTTGCAAAAAACCCTGGAACGGGGCGGGATCTTTCACTATACCGGCTCGGGACCGACCGCGGCGGCGCTGGCGATGAACAAAGCGCTTGCCAAAGAAAAGGCGGCCGCCGCGGGGGTGCCCGTGGCGCGGGGCGCGGTACTGCAAAGGGGCGGCGATCTGCCCGCCGATCTGCCCTTGCCGCTGGTGCTCAAGCCCCTTTGCGGCGGCTCCAGCGTGGGGCTGTTTTTCCACACGGGCGGCCCCCTGCCGCGAGAGGCGGCTTTCCCGTTGCTCGCGGAGACGTTTTTGCCGGGTCGGGAATTCAGCGTGGGGGTGCTCGGCGACCTCGTTCTGCCGCCCGTGGAGATACGCCCCCGGGGCGGCGCCTATGATTACGCGCACAAATATACCGAGGGCGCGACCGAAGAATTGTGCCCCGCGCCGCTTTCCGGCAAGGAGACCAAACGCTTGCGGGCGTTGACGGCCGCCGCCTTTGAGGCGCTCGGCCTGCGCGACGTGGGGCGCGTGGATTTTCGCGCGGACGAAGAGGGCGTGCCGCACTTTTTGGAGGCCAACAGTCTGCCCGGCATGACGGGTACCAGTTTGCTGCCGCTGGCGGCAGAGACGGCGGGCATACCGTTCTTTCTTTTGTGCGAGCGGCTGTGCCTGTCCGCGGCGGCGCGCAAGAGGACTTGACAAGAAACTTATAATATTGTATAATACAAAAAAGAAGCCGCGCCCGCGCGCGGAAAAGACGGCTGACGTTCGGTCGGCCGGGGAGGAAGATACATGACAGCGTATGCTTTGCTCGGGCTGTGTGCCCTTATATTGATCATCAATATCATCGTGGGGTTGAAGCGGGGTCTGTACCGCTCGGGTCTGCGCCTGCTGACCGTCATTCCCGCGGCCGTGGCGGCGTTCATTCTGGCCAACAAACTGGCCAAACCCCTTTCCGCCAAACTGCTGCCGCTCATCGACCGCTTTGCGGCGGGCCGTTCCTTTGCCGAGTTTTTTGCCGAGCATCCCGAGACCAAAGAGGCGGTGGTGCTGCTGTGCAAAATGCTGGCGGCTCCCCTTGCTTTCTTCCTTTTGTACTGGGCTTTCAAACTCGTCACGTTGATCGTGTATAAGATCCTGGTCGGCTGCTTTGCCGTCGAGGGGCCGCAAAAGGGCATTCTGCGCATTCCGGGCGGCCTGCTCACCGGCATTCTCATCGGCGTGATCTCCGCCATGGTGTGGATCATTCCCGTCATCGGTTACTGCGACACCGTTGACGCGGCCGTGACCGCCATGACCGAAAAGAGCGAGAGCGACACCGCCGATATCGAGGCCAAACAGAAAGATTACGTGCAGCCGGTCGTCAAAACGCCGGGCGCTTCCACGCTGTATGACCTGATGGGCCAAAAACTGTTTGACAGTCTGACTTCCGCCAAGTGGAACGGACAGAAGACGACCTTGCGGGCCGAGATGCAATCGCTCGGCGCTCTGGCGGGCGACGCCACCACGCTGACGGGCAAAAAACCCGCCGAGTGGGACGCCACGCAATCCGCCGCCGTGCAGGATATGGCTTCTTCCATCGGCACTTCGCCCATGCTTTCCAGTCTTTCTTCCACCATTCTGCACGTGACGGCCGTCACCTGGAAAGAGGACAGTCCCGTCTTTACCATTTCCAAACCGCAGGTGGAGGGCAGCGCGGAACTGATCCTTGACGGCTTTCTCGAGGTGTTCACCACTTCCACGCCCGACAACGTGGGCGGAGACCTGACCTCGTTTGCCAACGTGTTCGCCCTGATGGTGCGCTACGACATTTTCGAGCAGATGACCGACGGCGAAGATAACACCCTGGTCGAGAACATGGCCGCCACCGGCTTTTTGGCCGAGACGCAGGCCGAACTGAAAAAGAACCCGCGCATGAAGCCCGTCAACGACGCCATCGTGGCGGCCGGTATGCGCGCGGTCATCGCGCAACTCGGCGTGCCCGAGAATTACCGCGAGACCTGCGGCGAGTTGATGGACGACATCACCGAAACGCTCAAGACCATCGACCGCAACGATGACGGCACGCTGAACAAAGAAGCGCTGGCCAATACGCTGGATACCGTGCTGGCCGACAACGGCGTTGACGTTTCCGACGCCACGGTCGAACTGGTGGCCGAAAGTCTCTCCGACCGCTTCACCGCCGAAGAATTGGAGAGCATGGCGAACGGCACTATGACGGACGACCAGATCATCGACGCGCTGATCGGCGTGTTCTCCGACGTGGACGGCGCGGCCGAGGCCGC
>CAMZFG010000151.1 GCA_947306035.1 uncultured Clostridia bacterium
GCCCCTTTGGCGTTGATGGCGGTACCGGCCCGGTGAAGGCCCGGCAGGTTTGAGAGATTGCTTTGGAGAGACAGGAATATATCGACTTCCCCTTGCCATTTGGTCCATCCTGTGTTAGAATACCTTTGCGGATCATGCTGCTTTGAGGCAAAACACAGGAAGAAAAAACGGTCATGCTGCATTGCAAAAGGAGAAAAAATGAAGAAAGAACGCTTTGCATGGATACACAGTTGGTGCGATGAAACGATCAATACGGATCTGCCGAGGGTGCTGTTGATAGGAGATTCCATTACGCACGGTTATCAGGACATAGTCAGAAAAATGCTTGTCGGCAAGGCGTATGTGGATTATCTTGCCACGTCGTATTCCGTAGATATGAAAATATACCGCAGTCTCACAAAATCGTTTGTGAAAGACAGCGATTACGCCGTTATACACTTTAACAACGGTTTACACGGAGATCATTTGAGCGCAAGGTCGTATCAGGCGTATATGAAGAAGGTCTTGGCTGATTTTACGCTTTCCGAAGTCATACTTGCCACTTCGACCCTGGTAAACGAAAAGGGCAACGGGAAAGCGGATGCTTTCTGGCGCAAGCGGCTGAAGGAGCGCAACCGGGTCGTGAAAGAGTTGTGCGAGGAAAACGGATTTGCGTGTGACGATCTGTTCGAGGTCAGTTCGGCCATTCCGAAAGAGTGCAGGACCGACGACGGGTTCCATTATTCGGAGAACGGCTATAGAATACTTGCCGACAGCGTAGTCAGATCTATTGTAAAAAAACTGTCGTGAACACGATTTAAAAGCACCCCCATGGGGGTGCTTTTTTCGTTCTTTTTTCTCCGCGCCGTTGCAATCGCGGGGCGTTTGTGCTACAATACTGTTAAAGTCGAAAAAAGGAGGCGCCTATGGACGCGCTGCGCGACCCGTGCGGTCTTTCACCCGAACAGATCAGGCGCTGTAACAATCAGGTGATGCGCCTTTTTTCGCTGTACCTCAACCTGATGCCGGGGGCGGTCGACGCGGACGCCATACGGCGCATTGCCGACGAGTGCTGCCTGCCTCTCCCCGAGGCCTACGCGCAATTCCTGGCCGCCTCGGCGGGCTTTGACGCGGCGGGCGCGGATCGGGCGTTTTACGACTTTTGGTTAAAGCCGGCCATGTGCCCGCTCGACCCCGCCCCGTTTTTGGCCGATCCCTATTTCGCCGTGGCGGGCGCGGCGGCCGGCACGCACGGCAAATGGCAGTTAAAAGAGGAAAAACTCGCCCCGTTCGAGGCCTTTGTCTGCCGCGACCCCGTCGTCACGGGAGACCGGCGCATGATCCCGCAGATCGGCTTTTTCAAGGAGCCCTACGCCTACCCCGCCATGCTGGAAAACGGGCGGGAGTGGATGACCCTGTTGCCGAACGAAACGGTCACGACCGCCCCCGCCATCCGGCAGGCGACGGGACGGGTGCTGACCTACGGCCTCGGCCTTGGCTACTTTGCCTATCACGCCGCGCAAAAGCCGGACGTGACCTCGGTCACCGTGGTGGATATCAGCCCCGACGTCATCGAACTGTTCCGGGAGCATCTTTTGCCCCGCTTTCCGCACAAGGAAAAGATCACGCTCGTCTGCGACGACGCGTTCCGCTTTGCAAAAACGCACATGGCGGGCCGGTTTGACTTTGTGTTTGCCGACATCTGGCACGACGCGGGCGACGGGCGCGACCTGTACCTGAAAATGCTGCCGTGGCGCACCCGCTATCCCGACATGACGTTCGCCTTCTGGCTGGAAGACACCATTCGCTGCTATCTTGACCCCACGCTGTGGTAAAGGAGATATGATGTATCGTTACGAAACGCACCTGCACACCGCGCCCGCCAGCAAATGCGCCCGCGCGAGCGTGCGCGAAAACCTGACCTTTTACAAGTCCGTCGGCTACGACGGGGTGTTCATCACCAACCATTTTCTCGACGGCAACGTCGGCTGTGACAAGTCGCTGCCCTACGGCGAGCAGTTGGACTTTTATCTGGCCGACTACGAAGAGGGCCGCGCCATCGGCCGGGAGATCGGCCTGAAGGTGTTTTTCGGCGTGGAACTCTCGCACGGCGGCACCGATTTTCTCGTGTACGGTCTTGACGGCGACTGGTACCGCGCGCACCCCGAGATCATGGACATGAAAAAGAGCGCGGAACTTCCCTATCTCCGCGAGGCCGGCGCGCTGGTCATACAGGCGCACCCGTTCCGCGAGGCGGGCTACATCGACCACATTCGCCTCTTTCCCCGCTGCATCGAGGGCGTGGAAGTCGTCAACGCCTGCCGCACGCCTTTTGAAAATCACATGGCCGAGATCTACGCCGCCGAATACGGCCTTTTGCGCTTTGCCGGCTCCGACAACCACCGGGCCGGCGGGCAGACGGATCTGGCGGGCATGGAGTGCAAGACGCCCGTGACCGACGAAGCGGATTTCATCGACCGCGTGCGCACGGGACAGGCGCGCATCTTCACATGGACGCACGACACGGAGGGGACGATATGACGAAAGAAAACAGACGCGCGGCGGCCGAGGAACGCTTTGCCGCGGGCTGCAACTGCGCCGAGGCGGTGGTCGCGGCTTTTGCCGATCTTTTGCCCGTTGACAGGGAGACGGCTATGCGCATGGCTTCTCCCTTCGGCGGCGGTCTCGGCCGTCAGCGGGAAGTGTGCGGCGCCGTTTTTGGCATGTGCCTGGTCGCCGGACTGCTTTACGGCCGCGCCGACGAGACGAACGGTGACGAAAAGGCGCGGGTCTACGCCATGACGCAGGCGTTGTGCGGCGCGTTTCGCGAAAGGAACGGCCACATCGTCTGCCGCGACCTGCTGGGGCTTGCAAAGGGGCCTTCCGACCCCGTGCCCACGCCCCGCACGCCCGATTTTTATCACAAGCGCCCCTGCCCCGCCTACGTCGGCGACGCCGCCGAGATCCTGGAGGCCTATATCGAAAAGCACCCCGAAATGGCATAAAGATACCCCGGAACGGGTCGCGTTCCGGGGCTTTTTCTTATTGCAGATGCAGTTCGCTGCAGTTGAGAAATTCGTGCGCGTCGAGCAGAGAGTTTGTGGGGATCAGTTTGGCGGCGCCGCACTTTTTGCAGGTCACGCGCACCCCCTCGGGCAGTATTTCCGCGTCGTACTCGCGCTCTTCGTCGTCCGGCGCGCAGCGGCAGGTGATTTTGCCCTCCGCGTCCAGATCTTTGACGACGAACAGCACGATCTCCAGCACCTGCGGGTCAGTCACCGTTTTTTCCGCCTCGCGGTGCAGGGCCGAAAGGTCGCTGACGCCGCTTTTCTCCATCATATCGAGCAGCTGCAATTCGGTGCGCGCCAATTCGGCTTTGACGTGATTGATCTCGCCGAGCACGCAGATATTCACGTCGGAATACGGGCACGGCAGCACGAACAGGTCGCTGTCGAAAAACACTTTTTCGCTGACGGTGAAGTGGTGCGGTTTGGGGCAGATGACGCAGGGCACGGTCAGGCGCACTTTGCCCTCTCCGGCGGGTTCTGCCGTCATGCTGCTGTTGCCGCAGGTACACTTGAGGCGTATCATCGAGCCCCGCAGGGCAAACAGACTGACCGCCGTCATGACGCCGCTGCCGCAATGCGG
>CAMZFG010000152.1 GCA_947306035.1 uncultured Clostridia bacterium
CATGCAAAAAAGCACCCTGTTCGGGGTGCTTTTTTGATACCGTTGTGTACCTTATTATTTGATCTCGACAGTCGCGCCGGCCTCTTCCAGGGTCTTTTTCAGGCCCTCGGCCTCGTCCTTGCTGACGCCCTCTTTGATGGGCTTCGGAGCGGCCTCGACCAGATCTTTGGCGTCTTTCAGGCCAAGACCGGTGATCTCGCGGACGGCTTTGATAACGCCCAGTTTGTTGGCGCCGAAGGCGGCGAGGATGACGTCGAATTCGGTCTTTTCCTCGGCGGCGGGAGCGGCGGCAGCGCCACCGACGGCCACGGCGGCCACGGGAGCGGCGGAAACGCCGAACTCCTCTTCGACGGCTTTGACAAGTTCATTCAGTTCGAGGATCGTCAGACCCTTGATCTCTTCAACGATAGCGGTAATTTTTTCGCTAGCCATTTTCATTTACCTCCAAAACGGAAAATTTTGATTTTGTTGCGTGATGCGTCACGCGCGTTGCCGGTTTACGCCGCGGCGGGCGACCGCGTTATTCGGCGGCGGGAGCGGCCTCTGCCTGTTTGTCGGCAATGGCCTGCAGGGCGTAAGCCAGACCGTACAGCGGGGACTGGATGCTGCCGAGGAATTTGGCGATCAGCACGTCTTTGGCGGGGATGTCCGCCAGGGCGTTGACCGTTTTTTCATCGACAACGGCGCCGTCCACGTAACCGGCCAGGATCTTGAAGGATTCGACCTTGTCGGCGTACTTTTTCAGCACTTTGGCAGGGGCGACCGCGTCTTTTTCGCTGATGGCGATGGCGGTCATGCCGCAAAGGTACTGCTTCATCTCGCCGTAACCGACCTGTTCGCAGGCGCGTCCGGTCAGCGTGTTTTTGACGACCATGTACTTGACGCCTGCTTCACGCAGGGCCTTGCGCATGGCGGTGTCGTCCTCCACCGTGATGCCCTGGTAGTTGACCAAAACGCCGGAAACGGAGTTTTTGATGCACTCTGCCAGTTCAGCCACGGCCTGTTGTTTTTGCTCGAGAATCGCTTTGCTGGGCATTCGTTTTCACCTCCCACGGGTATAAAAAAATCTTTCTTCCCGCCAAAGTCCCGGCACGAAGAAAGACACACTCACGGTATACAAGTGGATCGCCCCTCGGCAGGAGAGCGACGCGAGCGCCGCCTTTACGGGAACCTGCTGTCTTTGGATAGCGGGACTATCATACCATACCGGGGAGGGCTTGTCAAGGGGTTTACGAAAATTTTTCTGCAAATTTTTCATTGAATATTGCAAAAGAAAATGATATAATGCAAAAGAGAAAAGCAAAGCGGGAGGAAGAACATGAACGATCCGGCATTGAGGGAAGTTCTCAAAGAGGCCGAAGAGGTCTACCGGGAACTGCACAAGCACCCCGAACTCGGCTTCGATCTGCCCCGTACGGTCGCTTTGGTCGAACGCAAACTGCGCGCGTACGGCATCGACTATACCGAAAAATACGGCAAGTCGAGCGTTGTCGCAGAGATCGGGCAGGGCGACGGCATCACGGCCCTGCGCGCGGATATGGACGCGCTGCCCGTCACGGAGCAGAGCGGGCTCCCGTTTTCTTCGGAGATCGCGGGGCGCATGCACGCCTGCGGTCACGACTCGCACACCGCGATCCTGTTAGCGGTGGCCGGCTATCTCAAACGGCACGAGCGCGCCCTTTCGCGCCGCGTGCGCCTCATTTTTCAGCCGAGCGAGGAGTGCGCCGTCAGCGGCGCCTTGATGATGGTGGAAAACGGCGTGATGGACGGCGTTGACGAGATTTTGGCCACGCATTGCGAGCCGCGATGGCCTACGGGTACGATCGGCGTGTGCCGGGGGCCGTTCCACGCGGCCTGCATCCCGCTCTCGCTGACGTTTCTCGGCAAGTCGGCGCACGCCACCATGCCGGAAAACGGCATTGACGCCATCGCCATGGCGCACGACGCCTACGGCAAAATGAAAGAGCGCGTCGGGGAACTGGCGCGGGGCAAACAGTATATCTGGTCGGTCGGTCGGTTCGTCGGCGGGCAGGCGCACAACGTCATCGCCGACAGGTGCGAAATGGATATTTCGTTCCGCTACTACGACGAGGACTTTGCCAAAGAGGCAGAGCGGGCCGTGCGCACCGTCTGCGACGAGACGGCGCGGGCTTACGGCGGCTCTTACCTGCTCGACTGGCACGTCAGCACCGGCGCGGTCGTCAACGACGCGGCCCTGTGTGACGAGTTGACCGCGCTGGTGCGAAAAGAGGGCATAACGGTGCGGGAGATCCCGCCAAAAATGAGTTCGGAAGACTTCGGCTGGTACCTGACGAAAGCGCGGGGCGTGCAGTTCGAGTACGGAACGGGCAACGCCGAAAAGGGAACGTGCGAGGACATACACACCTGCCGTTTCAAGATCGACGAGGACGCCCTGATTTATCCCATCAAAACGATGATCGCGTACGCGATGCGATAAGGAGAAGATATGGCAGAGTATAAATGGTTGAACGAAAAAGCGATCGGGACCGATCAGGGCGCCATTCGGGTCATGTTCGACAAGGCGGCCGGCATGAAGGACGTCATCAGTCTCGGCATCGGCGAGCCGGATCTTGACACCAACAAACTCATCTGCCGCGCCTGCGAAGAGGCGCTGGAAAAGGGGTACACGCACTACGCGCCGAACGCCGGCGTGGTCGCGCTGCGGCGGGCCATATCGAAATACGGCCTGATCGCCGCCGACACCTACGACCCCGACGGGGAGATCATCGTCACCAACGGCGGCATGGGCGCGTTCGCGCTCATCATGCAGGTCATTCTCGAACCGGGCGACGAGGTGCTGCTCTCCGACCCGCACTACCTCAATTTTGAAAAAACGGTCAACTACTGCGGCGGCCGGGCGGTGTCGGTGCCCACCACGTTCGAGGGCGGTTTCTGCATGCGCGCCGACGAGGTCAGAAAAAAGTACCGCAAGGGCAAAACGAAGGCCATTGTGGTCAATTCGCCCACCAACCCGACAGGCGAGGTCATGACGCGGGCGCAGCTCGCCGAGATCGCGGAGGTCGCCAAAGAACTCGATCTGCTCGTCATCACCGACGAGGTGTACGGCGAACTCTTGTACGAGGACGCGGAACGGGTCTCCATTTCGCAGTTTCCCGGCATGAAGGAGCGGACGATCATCATCAACTCCTTCTCCAAGGTGTACGCCATGACGGGCTGGCGGCTCGGCTACGCGGCGGGGCCGCGCACCATCATCGACCGCATGACCAAAGTGCAGGAGTATTTCAATTCCTGCATCAACACGCCCGCGCAGTGGGGCGCGGTGTTCGCGCTGGAGCACCGTGAACTGATCGACGAGGTCAGGGAAACGTTCCGCAAGAGAAGGGAGATCGCGCTCGGCGCCATGGAGAACATCAAGGGCGTCAGGACCAACCACCCGAAAGGCGCGTTCTACCTCTTTCCCGACATCACGGCGTTCGGCATGACCAGCGAGGCCTTTTGCGACAAACTGCTGACCGAGGCGGGCGTGGTGTGCGTGCCGGGCCGGGCGTTCGGCGAGTGCGGCGAGGGGCACATCCGGGTCTCTTACAGCACGCAGACCGACAAACTGCGCGCCGCGCTGGAAAGAATGGAAAAGTTCTGC
>CAMZFG010000153.1 GCA_947306035.1 uncultured Clostridia bacterium
ATCACGCACTATCAAGACTGACTTTTTATGAAAAAAGCACCCGCACGGGGTGCTTTTTTCGCGCTTTTCGGCGAAAGTTTTTCGCTTTTCGCCCGCCCTCTTGACAGCGCCCGTAGCGCGCTGTATGATAGTAGCGGACGGGGCGGAGAGCGGAGCGCTTCGGCGGCACGCCGACCCCGACGAGGGGGGAGCGGTATGGAGCAACCGATCGACGGATCGGCCGCCTATCGGCGCACGCGCGTACTGTACGTGGTCGAGGCCACGCTGTGCGCTCTGATCGACATTCTGGTTGCCGGCGCTTACATTGCCAAAGTGGCCGCATCCATCGGCATCAGCGACGGCACCATCGGCATCATTCTGTCGCTGAGCAACCTGGGCGCCGTGTTTTACCTGTTCGCGCTCCTGCTTGCGAACAAGCGCCCGATCCGCGTGTGGGCCATCGTGTTTCACACCGTCAACCAACTCTGCTTCGCCTGCGTCTGGCTCATCCCCGTCGTGCCGCTTTCTTTCGCCGCGAAAACGGTGCTGTTCATCACCTTTCTGTTTTGCGGGTTTGCCCTGAACGCCGTCATCGAGTCGCCCAAGACCGCCTGGTACATGAGCATGGTAGACGACCGCAAACGGGGCGTGTTTACGGCCGCCAAAGCCGCCGTTTCCATCGCGTGCAGCATGGCGTTCGGCTTTTCCGCGGGCCGCCTCATCGATCATTATGAAGCCGTCGGCGATCTGCGTCGCGCTTTCATCGTCTGCGGCGTCGCGCTGTTCTCTTTGACCGTCCTGCACACGCTCACGCTGCTCTTGTCGCAGGAGCGCCCGCCGGAGCCCGTCGCAGGGCCATCGGGCAGCGGCCTTTCGTTAAAACGGCTGTTTTCCAACCGCGCTTTTCTCCGCGTGCTGGCGCTCGTTTCTTTTTGCCGGATCGCCACGTCCGTGGCCGCGCCCTTTTACAGCACGTATAAGATCGGTGAACTCGGCTTTTCCATGACCTTCGTCGCGCTCATGGATATCATGTATGCCCTCGTTTACGTCGGCGGGGCTTTTCTGCTCGGCAAATACGCGGACAGGACTTCGTTTGCCCATCTGTGGCGCCTCAGTTGTTTCTTCGGCATTGCCTGCCACGCGATCTACGCCTTCATCGTGCCCGCCAACGCCAGAATGCTGTATTTCGGCTATGAGTTCTGCTGGGCCATGTACGGCGCGGGCAATCACAGCTGCCTTATCAACCTGGTCTATGACAGCGTGGAGCACGAGGACCGCACGGGCGCTTACGCGATCTCCGTTGCCGTCGGCGGTCTGCTCGGCTTCGGCGTCACGGTGCTGTTCAGCCGGCTCGTGACCCATATCCAGCAGAGCGGCAATGTGCTGTTCGGCATCCACGCCTACGCGCAGCAGTTCCTCTCCGTGGCGGCGGCGGCCATGTACGCGATACTGCTCCTTTGGAGCGCGTTCGCTTTGAGAACGAAAAAACAGGAAAAAACGGAACAGCCCCTTTGATCGCATAAACGCAAAAAAAGCACCCCACGGGGTGCTTTTTTTGCTGTTCGGTTGCTTTGGCGCGTGGCAAGGCGTTATTCTACGCCCGTCACTTGGTAGCCCGCACCGGTCACGGCGGCCGTCAGGGCCGCGTCGTCCACCGCGGCGGAAAGCGTCACCGTGGCGGTCTTTTTTTCGTGGTCGGCCACGGCGCTCGTCACGCCCGGAACGGCCTCAAGCGCCGCCTTGACGCGCGCCTCGCAATGCGGGCACATCATGCCCTCGACTTTGAGCGTTTTTTGCATACCATTATCCTCCTTTTCAAAATTAAACAGGTTCTCGTCAACGCCGCTCGCGCGTTTGATCTTTTTGTCGTGCCGCGCCGCGTGCGGTTTCAGCAAATTGAGGCGGAGCGCGTTGAGACACACGCACACGCTGGAGAGCGCCATGGCCGCCGCGCCGTACATGGGCTTCATGGCAAAGCCGTAAAGCCCCATGGCCATGGGGATCATGGCCGTGTTGTAAAAGAACGCCCAAAACAGGTTTTCGTGAATGTTGCGCACCGTCGCGCGCCCGATGCGCAGCGAGGCCGTCGCGTCGGAGAGGCCGCTTTTCATCAGCACCACGTCGGCGGCGTCGATGGCCACGTCGGTGCCCGCGCCGATGGCAAGACCCGTGTCGGCGGCCGTGAGGGCGGGCGCGTCGTTGATGCCATCACCCACCATGGTCACGTGTCCCGCGGCTTTGAGGCGCTCGACGACGGCGGCTTTTTCGTTCGGCAACACGCCCGCCGCCACGTGCGAAATGCCTGCCTGCCCGGCAACGGCCGCGGCCGTGCGCGGGTTGTCGCCCGTCAGCATCACCACGTCAACGCCCATGCCGTCAAGGTCGCGCACGGCCGCTGCGGCGTCGTCCTTTAAAGGGTCCGCTACCGCGATAAGCCCCAAAAGGGTATCGTTTTTCAAAAATACGAGCGGCGTTTTGCCCGCCTCGGCCAGCGCCGCCGCCCGCTCCTGCCACGCGGGGGAGAGCGGCGCTTTTTTGCTTGTGAACGCCACGCTGCCGCCGACCAGACGTTCGCCCGCCAGCGTCGCCGCAAGGCCGCCGCCCGGCATGATCTCAAAGTCGGTCACGGCAGGCAGGTCGAGCCCCGCCGCCTTTTCCGTCACGGCCTTTGCCAACGGGTGTTCGCTCTTTTGTTCCAGCGCCGCGGCCAACGTCAAAAGTTCCGCCTCGTCTATGCCGTTCGGCAAAACGTCGGTCACGGCGGGCTGTCCTTTCGTCACGGTGCCGGTCTTGTCCAGCACCACCACGCGGGTGCGCCCCACGCCCTCCAGCGCCGCGGCGGTTTTATAAAGGATACCGTTTTTCGCGCCCACGCCGCTGCCCACCATGATGGCCACGGGGGTGGCGAGCCCCAGCGCGCAGGGACAACTGATGACCAGAACCGTGATGGCGCGCGCCACGGCAAACGTCACCGTCTGCCCGGCGATCAGCCAACCCGCAAACGTGAGAAGCGCCAGCCCCATCACCACGGGCACGAAAACGCCCGCCGCCCGGTCGGCGATGCGCGCCAGCGGCGCTTTGGTGGCGGCCGCGTCGGTCACGGTCTGTATGATCTTTGCCAGCGTCGTGTCCTCGCCCACGCGCGTCGCGCGGCAGGTCAGGTACCCCGTGCGGTTGAACGTGGCGGCCGAAACGGCGTCGCCTTCCGCTTTTTCCACGGGCATGCTCTCGCCCGTCAGCGCCGATTCGTCTACCGCCGCAGACCCCGTCAAAATCACCCCGTCCACGGGTATTTGCCCGCCCGGACGCACGACGAACACGTCGCCCGCGGCCACGTTTTCGATCGGCACTTCGACCTCTTTGCCGTCGCGCAGCAGCACCGCCGTTTCGGGGGCGAGACGCGCCAGCGCCGCCAGGGCGTTCGTGGTGCGGCCTTTGGCTTTGGCCTCCAGCAGTTTGCCCACGGTGATCAGCGTCGGTATCATGGCCGCCGACTCGAAATACAAATTCATGCAAAGGCGTTGCGCCGTCTCAAAGTCGCCCCGTCCGCCGGCCAAGATCATCAACAGCAGTTCCGCCGTCGAATAGCCGAACGCGGCGGCCGAACCGAGCGCCACCAGCGTATCCA
>CAMZFG010000154.1 GCA_947306035.1 uncultured Clostridia bacterium
AGAAAGACCCCGTCATCGCCCTGCGCACCGAATAAAACAAAACGACCCCGACGGCACGCCGTCGGGGTCTTGCCGTCAAGGGTCGCCCGAAAGCGGGCGGCGCGCGAAGGTATTTGCCGCTCGCCGCGCTTTTTGTCTTTTTTGCTATTGCAGGTGCCTTTTTATTATGCTATAATTGTCTTGTAAAACGCCGCGCGCAGAAAGAACGCGCGAAAAAACGACGCCGACGCATGCCGACAAGCACGAAAAGGAGAAAACGCTATGCAAGTCATCGTATGCCGCGATTACGCGGAAATGTCGAAAAAGGCCGCCGCCTTCGTGGCCGCCGAAATGAAGAAAAAACCCGCCCTGGTGCTGGGCCTTGCCACCGGCTCGACGCCCGTCGGTCTGTACGACGAGCTGACGGCGCTGACGAAAAAGGGCGAGATCACTTTCAAGCAGGTGACCACCGTCAACCTTGACGAGTACTACCCCATCGACCCCGCCAACGATCAGAGTTATCGTTACTTTATGAACGAGAACCTCTTTGACCGCGTCGACATCGACAAAAAGAACACCTACGTGCCGGACGGCACGGCCAAAGACCCCGCGGCCGAGGGCAAACGCTACGAGGCCCTGATCGACCGCCTCGGCGGCGCCGACGTGCAGGTGCTGGGCATCGGGCAAAACGGCCACATCGGCTTCAACGAGCCGGCCGACGCGCTGGTGCTGGACACCCACGTCACCGACCTGACCGAGAACACCATCAAGGCCAATTCCCGCTTCTTCGCCTCTGAAAACGAGGTGCCGCGGCAGGCGCTGACCATGGGCATGGGCAGCATTTTCAAGGCCAAAAAGATCATTCTGCTGGTGAACGGCGCCAACAAAAAGCAGGCGCTCGCCACCGTGCTGTCCGGCGCCCTGACCACCGCCGTGCCCGCCACGCTCTTAAATCTGCACCCCGACGTCACGCTGTTCTGCACCGAGGACGCCGTCAAGTAAGGAGGGTTTTTATGATCCGTTTCGGGACCGGCGGCTGGAGAGCCGTCATCGGCGACGATTTTACCAAAGAGAACATTCAGAAAGTGGCCGCGGGCGTGGCGGAACTGATGCGCCGCGAGGGCCGCACCGACCGTGCCGTGCCCATCGGCTACGACCGGCGTTTCCTCTCGGACAGCGCCGCCAGATGGATCGCCGAGGTGCTGTGCGCCGCGGGCGTGACGGTGCTGTTCCAGTATCGCTCCGTGCCCACGCCTCTTGTCATGTTCACCGTCAAGGACAAGGAACTGTGGTACGGGCTTGAGGTGACGGCCAGCCACAACCCCGCCGCCTACAACGGCATCAAACTGATCGTCGAGGAGGGGCGCGACGCCCCCGTGGAACGCACCCGCGAACTGGAGAACATCATCGACGGCATCGACGCAAAAGACATCAAAACCATGCCGTTTGAAGAGGCCGCGGCGGCCGGTCTCGTCGTCTATCAAAAGACGCCGTTCAACGACTTTATCGACTCCATTCTCGGCCGTCTTGACGTGAACGCCATCCGCAAAAAAGGCCCGCGCATCCTCTTCAACCCCATGCACGGCTCCGGCACGTACCCCCTGATGGTGGTGCTGTATACCGCCCGCTGCACCGTGGACCTCATCAACGGCGAAAAAGACGCCTACTTCGGCGGCAGCATGCCCGCGCCGGGCCGCGACAATCTGCGCGACTTTGCCGACCGGGTGGTGGCCGGGCACTACGACATGGGTATTGCCGTCGACGGCGACGGCGACCGTCTCGGCATCATCGACGCCGAGGGCAACTACGTCGACGCCAACCGGATCCTCGTCATGCTCTACTACTACCTGCACGAATACCGCGGCTGGAAGGGCCCCGTGGTGCGCAACCTGGCCACCACGCACATGCTCGATCAGCTGGCCGCCTCGCTCGGCGAGACCTGCTACGAGGTGCCCGTCGGCTTCAAATACATCTCCGCCAAACTCGACGAGACCGACGCGGTGCTGGGCGGCGAATCCTCGGGCGGCCTGACGGTGCGCGGCCACATTTACGGCAAAGACTCGATCTACGCCGCTTCCCTGTTTGTGGAGATGCTGTGCGCCGTGGGCAAAACGCCCGCCGAGCTGTGGCGCGAGCTGACCGACAAGTTCGGCGAGCACGTCATGGTCGAGGACAACCTGCGCTTTGCGCCCGAGGACAAGGCGCGCATCAACGAGCTGCTGATGGTCAGAAAAGAAGTGCCCGACTTCGGCCGCGCCGTGGCGCGCGTCGGCTACGAGGACGGCTTCAAGGCCTACTTCGAGGACGGCGGCTTCATCATCTGCCGCTTCTCCGGCACCGAGCCCCTGCTGCGCATTTTTGCCGAGAGCGACACCGAGGAGCGCGCCGCCGCCGCCATCGCCGCCATGAAGCGGTTCATCAACGTGTGACCGCACACGCAAAAGGAGAAAAACGCTATGGATCCCACCCGCATCGCCGCCGCCTTTGATTTTGACGGCGCCGTCAGGAACGTCAGCGAATGCACGTTCGGCCACATCAACGGCACCTATTTCGTCGACACCGAAAAAGAGCGCTACGTGCTGCAGCGCATCAACAAAAACGTTTTCAAAAAGCCGTGGGAGATCATGGAAAACGTGGTGGGCGTGACCGACCATATCCGCAAAAAACTGGCCGCCGCCGGCGGCGACGTCAAGAACGGCGCTTTGCAGTTCGTGCGGTCGGGCGACCGCTGGTACTACGTCGACGAGGCGGGCGAATACTGGCGTGCCTACCGCTTTATCGCGGGCGACTGCTATCAGTTCTGCGACAGCGCCGACCTCTTCTCGCGCGTGGGTCGCGCGTTCGGCCATTTTCAGAACCAGCTGGCCGACTACGACGCCGCCACGCTCCACGAGGTCATTCCCGACTTTCACAACACCGTGCGCCGCTACGAGGCGTTTGAGGCGGCCGTCAAAGCCGACGTCTGCGGCCGCGCCGCCGGGTGCCGGGCCGAGATCGAATTCGTGCGCGCGCGCCGCGAGGCCTGCGGCTTTATCGTAAAAGGGCTCCAAACGGGGCGGTTTTTACTGCGTGTGACGCACAACGATACCAAGCTCAACAACGTCATCATGGATAAAAAAACGGGCGAGGGCCTGTGCGTGATCGACCTGGATACCGTCATGCCCGGGTCGCTCCTGTACGACTTCGGCGACGCCATTCGCTACGGCGCTTCTTCCGCCGCCGAGGACGAGACCGACCTTGACAAAGTGTTTATCAAGCCCGACCTGTTCGAGGCCTTCACAAAGGGCTATCTGGCCGGCACCGAGGGCGCCATGACCCGCGAGGAGACGCTGGCGCTGCCCGAATCGGCGCGCATACTGACGCTGGAAACGGGCATTCGTTTTCTCACCGACCACCTCGCCGGCGACACCTATTTCCGCATCCACCACGAGGGACACAACCTGGAGCGCGCGCGCAACCAGTTCAAACTGGTGCAAAGCGTTGAGGAACAGCGCCCCGCGCTGGACGGCATCGTAAAGAAATATCTTTGAAAAACGCCCCCGTTCGGGGGCTTTTTTCAGGAAAGGAGAACGCTATGGCGGCATGCACC
>CAMZFG010000155.1 GCA_947306035.1 uncultured Clostridia bacterium
ACGGCCGCACCCGCACGCTGGAAGAAGTGGGCAAAGAGTTCGACATCACCCGTGAGCGCATCCGTCAGATCGAGTCCAAGGCCCTGCGCAAACTGCGTCACCCCAGCCGTGCGCGCCATCTGCGCGGCTTTTTGGAGTAATGCGCCGCGGCCATCGTGATACTGCACAATCTTCGCCCCCCGTTTTTCAGCAATTTCACGCTTTTTATAGTGCGTTTGACCAAAGAGCCGCGTGCGTTTTGTTCAGTTCGACGGCTCGAACGGCTCACGCGCGCACGGGCGCGCTTTCTTCGACGAAACGTACCGTAACTTCGACTTGACAAAGCGTTGCTCTTCGTGTAAAATAATAGTATGTTTATCGCCCGCGCACGGGGCGCGGCAGTCTGGAGGTTCTGTTTTATGTTCAAAAAAATCGTCTGTGTGGCCCTTTGCCTGCTCATGCTGCTGCCGGTTCTGGTCGCCTGCAAGAAAGAAGACGCCGTCAGCGAGATCGTCGACGAGGCGTCCAAAACCACCTGCACGCTCAACGTGTGGCTGATGGCTGAACCGGGCATGGACATGGCGCAGGCCGAAAAAGTGGCCGAGGCCATCAACAAAGTGACCAAGGCCAAATACCGCACGAAACTCAATTTCAAATTCTTCTCCGAGGCCGAGTACTACGACGCGGTCGAGGCCGCTTTCGCCTGGGAAGACGCCAATAACGACTCCCGTATCATGACCGGTAAAGAGGATGAAACGGGCGCCAAGGGCTATATCAACGAGTACGGCATGGTCGAACTGGTCTATCCCGAGATCGCCGAGAACGAGGTCGACATCCTGTTTATCGGCGACTTTGAAAAGTACAGCACCTACATCGGCAACCGGTGGCTCGCCGTTCTGGACGGTCAGATCCAGGACCGCCAGGAACTTTCCGCCACCATCAACCCCACGCTGCTGACCGCGGCCCGCTACGACAAGCAGATCTACGGCGTCCCCAACAACCACGGCGCGGGGCATTACACCTACCTGCAGGTCCGCACGGATCTGTTGGAAGAATACGCCGACTTCCGGCAGGGCACGACCCTGTACGACACCGCGTTCCAGGGCTTCCTTGACTACGTTTACCGCACCTACGGCGATCCCGCCGAAAAGATCTATCCGATCTACAGCGAGACCGGCACCATCGATCTGAACTTCTATCATTACTGGAATTTCGCCGTCAACGACGAGACCGGCGGCGTCAGCGCCATGCCCGAGACTTTCTCGATCTTCGGCGACAGTTATTCCGGCAAGACCCAACTCGGCAACGTCAACCTGCTCGGCGACCGCGACTATATGCGCTCGCTGGCCGCGAAGGTCTACTATGAGCATACCGACGGCTACATTACGACCGACGCGACGGCAAATTACGCCGTGCGCGTGGTCAAAGGCGGCCTGGCCGAAAAACAAGCGGCCGAGGAAGCGGGCTATACCGTGATCCAGATGGAGGGCCCCACCCTGCGCAACGCAGACGTGTATTCCTCTATGTTCGCCGTGGGCGCGCGTTCCTACAGCGTCAAGCGCTCCATGGAGATCATCACCTACTTTAACACCGACGAGGAGATCCGCAACCTTCTGCAGTACGGCATCCGCGACGTCAACTACTCGCTGTCCACGAAGCGCATCGAAGGTCTTGAATACCCCTACATCACGTTTCTGCCCGGCAACGGATACCGTATGGACGTGGCCAAGACCGGCAACCAGTTTTTGGCCTATCCCGTCGGTGAAGAGAACGCGCAGCAATGGGAGGCCGACAAAGAGCAGAACCTCGAACTGACCAAGTATCCCGGCCTCGGCGTGCATCTCGATCAAACGCTTTACAAGCTGAATTTGAAAAACGTGCGTATCATCAACGCCGTGTCCGCCGCCGTCAAGACTTATCTTGACACGCTGCAAACGCCTTCGCAGGTCATGAGCCTGTACAGCGTGCTGGCGCCTTACGTACCGGGTGAAGAAGACGAAGCCGCCGCTGCCAAGAACGCTTCCATGGCTGCCGCTCTGCTCGAACTGACGGGCCCCGTCAACTACGTGAACGAGGGCGCCGCGACCGCCGTGACGGCGGAAGATCTGGCTGCGGCTTTGACTGCCTATCAGCAAACCGAAAGACCGATCAACCGCAGTTTACAATACGCGCCTTATCAACTCTACGTCGAGTGGTGCGTGAATGCCGGCGTGACCAACGGCTGATCCGATCAATCATAAAGGCGCATGGCCTGGCCATGCGCCTTTTCTTATACCGTTTGGGGACTTACAGCAGGTTTTCCGCCGAAAAACGCTCCAGGCGCGCCAGACCCCGTATCGCCAGAAGCGCCTCGTCGCGGTAGAGTTCGTAATCCGCCGCGTTGCCGCTTTCCATCGTGCTGCGCATGCCGGTCAGCGCCGTGTCGAACAGCAGCAGCGCGCCCGCCGGCACCGATAAACTCAACGGCACGCGCCGTTTTTGCCAAAAGGCCTCCAGTTCGCCCAGCGCCGCTTCCGCTTCCGATAAATCGGGCAGCGCCGTCACCTTGTCTTTCAACACGTTTGCCGTTTGCAGTACGAACACGGCGTTGCCGACGATCAGGCCGACCAATATAATAAATAGGAACAAAGTCAGATAAAACGTTTTCATCCGTCTGCCTCCCGGTCTATCCAGTAGAGCGTGCCGCCGTCGTCCGCGCCGAGAAAAAAGACTTCCTCCTCACGCTTGCCGTGCTGCCGCAGCACTTCGTCGAGCCACTTTTCATCATATTTTAATAAATAAAGGTTGTGTTTGTCCGTCTGTCCGTCCGCGATGAGCGGGTGCACCACGCCACGTTCCGGCAGCGAAAGGGCAAGGTCGTCGGCCGTGGGCGGCACGGCGCTTTTTTTCGGCAGGATCGAGACCTTGCCGTTCTGTTCCAGAATGGCATAGTCCACCTCGTCGAGCGACCCGTATCCCGCCTGACGCACTTCGCTGATCAACTCGTCGAGCGAAATACGAATGCGCCGCAGCTCGCTTTGCTCCACTTTGCCGTGCCGGATCAGCACGCTCGGTCGGGCCGAGGCCAGGTTTTTCAGCCGCGGGCACTTGACGATGATGACCGACAAAAGCACGTCGATGGTGAGTATGGCGATGAGCGGGATCACGGCGTACACGAGCGGAATGTTCTGGTCCGCAACGGGCATGGCCGCCACTTCCGAGATGAGCAGCGCCGTCACCAGTTCCGAGATCTCCAATTCGCCGAGCTGCCGTTTTCCGAGCAGACGCATGGCCGCGATCAACAAAAAATAGACGATGATCGACCGTATCAGAATGGTCAGCAAGCGTATCACCCCCGGCGTCATCTTGCGCATTTTTGCGTTTTTCTATACCTTTTTTATTACAAATGTGGTCTTAAATGAAAAAAGAGCAAATAAACGCAAAAAATCGAAAAAAATTTCAAAAAAGGTGTTGACAAAGCGAAAAGAAAGTGGTACTATATAAAAGCTGTCCGCCAAAAGGGGGGATAGCAGACGGTCCTTGAAAATTGAACAACGAGAGAAAGTATGAAGCATT
>CAMZFG010000156.1 GCA_947306035.1 uncultured Clostridia bacterium
TTTCTGCACGGCAACTATATCACGCTGACCAACCTCTCCGACGCGGATATCGACCGCATCATCAAAATGCACATTTCCCCCGTCAACGTCTCGGTGCATACCACCAATCCCGTTCTGCGCTGTGCCATGATGCGCAACAAGCGGGCGGGCGACGTGCTGACCTACCTCGACCGGCTGGCGGCGGCGGGCATTCGCCTGTGCGGGCAGATCGTGCTGTGCCGCGGCATCAACGACGGGGCGGAACTGACCCGCACCATGACCGACCTCTCCCGCCTGCACCCCGCCATGGACAGCGTTTCGGTGGTGCCGGCGGGTCTGACCCGCTACCGCGACGGGCTGTTCCCTCTTTCTCCCTTTACCCCCGAGGAGTGCCGCGCGGTGCTCGAACAGGTCAACGCGTTCGGCGACAGGTGCCTGGTCGAAAAGGGCGACCGCATTTTCTGCTGTGCCGACGAGTGGTACTTAAAAGCGGGCGTGCCGCTGCCGGACGAAGCGTATTACGGCGACTATCCGCAGATCGAGAACGGCGTGGGCATGCTGCGCTCCATGATGGCGGAATTCGGCCGCGAAATGGAGTATCTTTCCGATTACGTACAGGGACCGCTCGACCGCCGCGTCACCGTGGCGACGGGCAAAGCCGCCGGGCCGACCATGCGCCTGCTCTGTGACAAACTGGCGGCGCGGGTGCCGGGCCTTTGTGTGACGGTGCGGGAGATCGAGAACCGCTTTTTCGGCCCCGAGATCACCGTGTCCGGGCTTTTGACGGGCAAGGACATGGCCGAACAGCTCGCCGGGTGCGATCTCGGCGACGCGGTGCTGATCTCCGCCTGCACGCTGCGGGCAGAGGGCGATCTGTTCCTGTGCGGCATGACGCCCTATGAACTGGCGGGCAAACTGGGCGTGCCCGTCGTCGCCGTCGACAACGACGGTGCGTCTTTGCTCACCGCGCTGCTCGGACAGGGCGGCAAGACCTTTGAAGCGAGGTGAAAACCATGGCAAATCCGATCGTGGCCATCGTGGGCCGCCCCAACGTGGGCAAAAGCACGCTTTTCAATAAACTCATCGGCGAGCGCCGCTCCATCGTCGAGGACACCCCCGGCGTGACGCGCGACCGCATTTACGGCGAGACGGAGTGGTGCGGCAAAAAGCTGACGCTCATCGACACCGGCGGCATCGAGCCGAAGAGCGGCGACGTCATTCTGTCGCAAATGAAATTTCAGGCCGAGGTGGCCATTGAGAGCGCCGACGTCATTCTGTTCCTGTGCGACGTGCGCACGGGTCTGACGCCCGACGACCGCGACGTGGCCATGCTGCTCAAGCGCAGCGGCAAACCCGTCATTCCCGTGGTCAACAAGTGCGACAGCGTGGGCGACCTGCCCATGGCGTTTTACGAGTTTTACGAACTCGGCTTCTCCGCCGATCCCATCGCCGTCTCGTCGGTACACGGCACCGGCACGGGCGACGTGCTCGACGCGGTGCTGGCCGCTTTGCCGGAGCACGCGGGCGAAGAGGAGACGGACGACGGCATCAAGGTCGCCGTCATCGGCAAGCCCAACGCGGGCAAATCCTCCATGATCAACCGTCTGGTCGGCAGTCAGCGCCTGATCGTTTCCGATATTCCCGGCACGACGCGCGACGCGGTGGATACGACCGTCGAAAACGAGTACGGCCGCTTTACCTTTATCGACACGGCGGGCATTCGCCGGCAGGCCAAGATCAAGGACAGCATTGAAAAATACAGCGTGCTGCGCGCCCACATGGCGGTGGAGCGGGCAGACGTGTGCCTGCTGATGATCGACGCCGCCGCGGGCATCACCGAGCAGGACGAGCACATCGCCGGCATCGCGCACGAGGCGGGCAAGGCCGTGGTCATTCTGGTCAACAAATGGGACGCGGTCGAAAAGGACAACAACTCCGTGAACAACGAAACGAGGCGCATCTACGACGCCCTCTCCTATATGACCTACGCACCGCTGCTGTTCGTCTCCGCCAAAACGGGACAGCGCGTGACCAACGTCTTCGAGCAGATCCTGTACGTGTATAACCAAAGCAATCTGCGCGTGCCCACGGGCATGCTCAACGATATGCTGGGCGACGCCACGCTGCGGGTGCAGCCGCCCACCGACAAGGGCCGGCGCCTGAAGATCTACTACATGACCGAGATCCGCGTGGCGCCCCCCACCTTCGTCATTTTCTGCAACAACGCCGAACTGTTCCATTTCTCCTACCAGCGGTATCTTGAAAACTGCCTGCGCGAGACGTTCGGCTTTACCGGCACGCCGATCCGGCTCATCATACGACAAAAAGGAGACGAAACGCCCGAGGGGCCCGTCCGTCGGGAGAACTGATATGAATGAACGACCCTATTCCGCCGCTGACGTCACGCCCCCCGGCGTCACGCCGACGAGCGGCGCCGAGATCACGACCCGTCACGCCGTGTGGCTGCACCTGACCCTCGTTTTTGCCGTGGTGGCGCTGCTGCTCGGCCTGCACATCCTGTTTCCGACAGTTGCGGTCCTGCTGCTGCGCGGCCGCGCGCCGGTTTTTCTCAAAAACGATCCTCTGCTCGCGACCTATCTGCTCGAGCTGGTGCCTTTTTACCTGATCGCCATACCGCTTTGCGCCTTTCTGCTCTCGCGTCTGCCAAAACAAAAACCGACGCGGGGGAACATGGCGCCGTCTTCCTATCTCGGTTGGCTGTGCGTGGGGCTGACCTTCGTCACCGTCGGCAATCTGATCGGCCAGGCGATCACGAGCGTCATCACCGTTCTGACGGGTTCTTCCCCCTCTTCCGCCACCGATCTGCTCGGCAAAGGCAACGTGTGGCTGGCGCTGCTGTTCATCGGCATACTGGCCCCGATCTTTGAGGAGATCATCTTCCGCAAATTCATCGTCGACGCCCTGCGCCGCTACGGCGAGGTCACGGCCATTCTGCTCTCCGCCGTCATTTTCGGTCTGGCGCACGGCAACTTTACCCAATGCTTTTACACCTTCGGTCTCGGCCTGATCCTGGCCGTGCTGTACTGCCGCACGGGCAAACTGATCGCCTCGATCATCCCCCACATGATCCTGAATGGCGCCAGCACCCTGCTTTCCTTTTTGGTGCTGCCGCGGATCGAGGCGCTGTCCGGGGCCGACAGGGCGGCGGATACGCTGCTGCAATTGCTGGCGGATATCTGGCTGCCGCTGCTCGTCATGCTCGCCTACGGCGCCGTTTTTTACGGCGGCGCGCTGACGGGGCTGATCCTGTTCATTCTCCGCGTCAGAAAAACGCGGTTCGCCCCCTCCGCGCTGCTGCTGGAAGCCGAGGCGGGCGGTTTCTACCGGCCCCTTCGGTACGCCGACGTGCGCGGGACGCTGGTGAAAAGTCCCGGCTTTTGGCTGATGCTCGCCGTGGTGGCGTATCAGTTCGTCATGTCCGTCATTCCCTCGACGGTATAAGGAGAAGATCATGCTCATCGATCACGCGAAGATCTACGTCAAAGCCGGTGACGGCGGCAACGGCGCCGTGTCGTTCCACCGGG
>CAMZFG010000157.1 GCA_947306035.1 uncultured Clostridia bacterium
CGTTCGGGGGCTTTTTTCGTTTTATTCATCGGTAATAGACGTAATAGACGATGATGGTGCGCACCTTGCCGCCGTGTTCAAGGTCGGGGGCGGTGATGACCACGCCGTCTTTGGAGAGCAGTTCCGAGGCCTGCATATCCGCCACGCGGCAGCGCATCAGCACGTCGGCCGAGGCGAACACCAGCAGTTCGTCGCCGCGCAGGTTGAGCCCGCCCGAACGGCCGATGACCTCCTCCACGTCATCCCGCCGTTCCGTGACGTACTTGACGTGGTGGCCGCAGATCTGTTTTGCCATATCCATGCGGTAGCGGCGGCTGTTGGGGTTTTTGCTGCGGGTCAGGCGCTTGATCAGTTTGCGAAGCACGGCAATATCCTCCAAACTCCAAACGTGTCGGGCGGCAATGTGACGCGGCGCACCGGGTCGCCGCCCTCAAAAAACGACTGCCCCGGGGCGGGCAAGGTGACGGAAAACGGCTCGTTTCCCCTGTTGGCGGCCACGACGAGGCCGTCTTTTTTGCCGCCCCGCAGAAAACAGAGCGCGCTCCCCGTCACGGCAAGCAGACGAAAGTCGCCGTCGGCAAGGCACGGCGTCTCGCGGCGCAGTTTGCCCAGTTTTTTGTAGTGGGCGAGCAAGTTCCCGTCTTCCTGCCCCCACGGGTAGGGGCGGCGGCAGAACGGGTCGCGGTAGCCCTCCATGCCCGCCTCGTCGCCGTAGTAGAGCGAGGGCACGCCGAACACGGTGTATTGCAGCGTCGCGGCCATTTTCAGCCGCTCGACGGCAGTCTTTCTCTCTTGCGGGGTCATGGACAGCGCAGACAGTTCGGTGCCGCTCCGCTCGCCCGCGGGCACGCCGCCGAGCACCGTCAGGATGCGCTCGGTATCGTGCGTGGAGAGAACGTTCATCAAGGCGTGGCAGACCGGCGTGGGGTAGGATGCCCAAAGTCCCCGCAGTACGGCGGCAAGCGCCTCCGCGTCCCCGTCGCGCACGAACGACACGATGCCGCCGCGCAGGGGGTAGTTCATCACGCCGTCCAGTTGGTCGCCTTGCAGATAGCGACGGCGGCGGCCGTAGGAGACCTTGTCGGCGGCGTTCTCCCAGACCTCGCCCAAAATCACCCCGTTCCCGCCCGTATCGGCTTTGACGCGGCGGCGAAGGTCGTCGAGGAACCCGTCGGGCAGTTCGTCCGCCACGTCCAGGCGCCAGCCCGCCGCGCCCATGGCGTTATAGCGCGCGACTACCGAAAGGAGATAGTCCGTCACGGCGGGATCGCCGAGGTTCAGGCGCGGCAGAATGGGCACGTTCCACCAGCATTCGTAGTCGTCGGGAAAATGCCGGAACGTGTACCACCCGGCGTAGGGCGACGCCTTTGACTGCGCCGCGCCCGTTTCGGGATAATGCCCGTATTTGTTGAAGTAGCGGCTGTCGTCGCCGGTGTGGTTGAACACGCCGTCGAGCACCACGTCGACGCCGCGCGCGCGGCACGCCTCCAACAGGCGGCGAAACGCCGCCTCGCCGCCGAAGCCCTCGTCGATCGTTTCGTAGTCGCCGGTGTCGTACTTGTGGTTGGAGGCGGCCTTGAAAACGGGCGAAAGATACAGCACGCCCACGCCGAGCGAGACGAGATAGTCGAGTTTTTCGATCACGCCCCACAGATTGCCGCCGAAAAATTCGTTGTTCCGCACGAAATCGCCGGGGCGTTCGCCGTATTGCAGAATGGGGTCCTGCCAGTTCCGATGCACCACGGCGCCCCGCGGATAAAAGACGGGGCCCGCGCCTTTGGCAAAGCGATCGACGAACACGTGATACATCGTTCTGCCCCGGAAGCGGGCGGGCGTGTCAAAACCGTCTTTGGCGACCAAAAGCCGGAAAAGTCGCCCCGTTTCCCGCTCAAAAGTACAGCCGACGCCGTCGGCGTCTGCCACGGCAAAGAGCGTGTCGCGGCCGCGGCACAAAAGAACGGTGTACCAAAAAAGCCCGCACTCCGCCGCGCCGCAAAGTTTTGCAAGCGACAGAGGCAGGGTGTAGAGATCGACGCCCGCCGCCGTTTCGGTAAAGGTCAGCGGCAGGTCGGTCGTCCCGCCCCCGTCCGGCCCGATGCGCAGCACGACGGCCGCCGCGCCGAGCGCGCGCGGCAGGAAAAGCCGGAACGTGACCGTGTCGGAACGGAAAAAGGCGTTTTTGTCGCTTTTGTCGCGCCCCCGCACGCGCTTTTCAAGCCGGACGGGGGGCGTTTTCTGCGGGATCTTCGTCAGCATCAGCGTCCCTCTTCAAGCGGTTCGATATGCCAGATGCGCTCGGCGTATTCCCGCACGGCACGGTCGGCGGAAAAGTGGCCGGCCGCCGCGATGTTCATCAGCGACATACGGTTCCAGCGGGGCTTGTCGGCGTAGGCCTCGACGGCGGAAAGGTGCGCGAGGCGATAGGACTCGAAATCGGCCAGGCACAGGTAGGGGTCGGCCACGCCGGGGCCCGTCAAGAGGTACGAGGCGAGGTCGGAAAAGCTCTCGCCGCCGAAGCCCACGTTCAGGTAGTTGACGATGCGCGACAGCCGTTCGTTGCCGCCGTAGTAGAGCGCGGCGTTGTAGCCGTTGGCCCACAGGGCTTCGACCTCGGTGCGGTCAAGGCCGAACATGAACATATTTTCTTCGCCCGCGGCGTCGCGCATTTCGATATTGGCGCCGTCCTGCGTGCCCACGGTCAGGGCGCCGTTGATCATCAGTTTCATGCAGCCGGTGCCGCTGGCCTCTTTGCCGGCAAGCGAGATCTGCTCGCTGATCTCGGCGGCGGGCACCAGCAGCTCGGCGGTGCTGACGTCGTAGTTTTCAAGAAAAACGACGTTCAGTTTTTCGGCGATGCGGGGGTTTTGCCGGATCTCACGCGAGAGCATGCAGATCAGCTGGATGATGCGCTTGGCCAGATCGTAGCCGGGCGCGGCCTTGGCGCCGAAAATATAGGTCTGCGGCTTCATTTCTTTGTTCGGGTTGTCCCGCAGCTGCAGGTAGATCCCGATGATGTTCAGCACGTTGAGCAACTGGCGCTTGTACTCGTGCAGGCGCTTGATCTGCACGTCGTAAATGGAGTGCGTATCCAGTTTTTGCCCCGTGCGCGCCGCCACGTGGCGGGCAAAGTTCACCTTGTTGCGGTGTTTGATGTCGCGCAGGCGCGCGAGCACGGCCGCGTCGTCCGCGAATTTGGCAAAGTCGAAAAGACGCGCGGCGTCCTTGCGGTACTGCGGGCCGATGCACTCGTCGAGCAGCGCCGCCAGTTCGGGATTGGAATAGCACAGCCAGCGCCGGTGCGCGATGCCGTTGGTCACGTTGTCGAACCGCTCGGGGTACATGCGGTAAAAGTCTTTGAATACCGTGGACTTGAGGATCTCGGAATGCAGTTTGGAGACGCCGTTGATCTTGTGCGAGGCGATGACCGAAAGGTTGGCCATGCGCACCCGGCCGTAGGCGATGACGCTCATATCCGAAATGCGCTTCCAGTTGCCGGGATAGTACTGCCACGCGCCGCGGCAGAA
>CAMZFG010000158.1 GCA_947306035.1 uncultured Clostridia bacterium
CTTTTGGCCGACTGCGGTCTGCCCGCCGTCATTTCGCCCGGCAACCACGACTATTACCGCGAGGGCGGCTTGTGGGATGCCGCGCCCCTGCCGGACAACGTCACGCTCTTTCGGCAGGAACGGCCGCAAACGGTGCGGTTTTCGGCCCTTTCGCTGTCGGTGACGGGCTTTGCTTTCCGGGGGGAGAGCGCCGGCGCGCCCGACCTCGGCACGCCCGCCGACCGTGACGCGGGGCTTTGCAATATCCTGCTCTGCCACGCCGATCTGCTCACGCCCTATTCGCCCTACGCGCCCCTGACGACGGGGCAACTGGAGGCCTCCGGTTTCGCGGCGGCCCTGCTCGGGCACGTGCACAACCCGCCGAAGCCCCGGTATTTCGGGCAAACGCTGGCGGCCTACTGCGGCTTTTTCGCGGGGCGCGGCTTTGACGAGCAGGGGGCGGGACACGTCAACCTGATCGAAGTTGCGGGCGGCGGCGTGCAGATCACGTCCAAAGAGACGGCGGCGGACTGCTTTATCGAGGAAAAACTCGACCTGACGGGCGTGGCCGACGGCGAGGACGTTCGCCGCCGCGTGGCGGATTTCGCCGCCGAAAAGAACTTTTCCGCGGGCACGGCGCTGCGCCTGATCCTGTCGGGCAGCGTTTCGCCCGATTGCCCCGTCAACGGGGCGAGTATCGAGCGCATTTTCGAGTATCTCGACCTGTTTGAACAGCGCGACGAGACGCTGCCGATCCTCGACGCCGCGTATCTTGAAAAAGACCCCGGCCCGCGCGGCGCGTTCTACCGCGCGATCAAACCGCGTCTGTCGTCGGTCGATCCCGCCGAGCGGGCCACGGCGGCCGAGGCGCTGCGCATCGGCTTTGCGGCGCTGGCGGGACGGGAGGTGTCGCTGTGAAGATACTGGAACTGTACGCCGAGGATTTCGGCAAACTGCACGACCGCCGCTTCGTGCCGGGCGAGGGGCTGACGCTGTTCGAGGGCCCCAACGAGTCCGGCAAAAGCACCCTGCTCGCGCTGATCCGCTTTCTCTTTTACGGGTTTTCACAGCGCGGCGCCGACGCGCGCGAAGAACGCGAAAAACGGCTCTCCTGGCGAGATCGTCTGGCCGCGGGGCGCATGCGTTTTGTCAGCGGCGGTGAGGAATATCTGCTGGTGCGGCGCTGCGCGGGCGGCGTGCGCACCTCGGAAAGCGTCAGTCTGACCCGCCTGCCGGGCGGCGAACGCGTGGATACGGGCGAAGTTTCGCCCGGCGAATACTTTACGGGCCTGCCCGTCGAACTGTTCGACGGCAGCGTGTGCGTGGGCCAGTCGGATATCGACCGGGTCGGCAAAGCGGACGTGCGCGTGGCCGTGGGCAGCGTACTGTTCTCCGGCGAGGGCGATTTCTCGGTGGAGGCGGCGCAAAAACGGCTTGACAAAGTGCGCGTCACGCTGCAGTTGAACCGCGGACGGGGCGGGAAAATAGCCGAAACGGAAGACAAACTGGCCGACGTGCGCCGTCGCCTTGCCGCGGCGCGGGGGCAAGCGGAGCAGTTGGCCGACAAGCAGGCCGAGGAGCGGCACTACGCCGGGATCGTTCAGACCCGCACCGAGGCGTGGCGCGCCGTGCAGGCGCAGCTGAACGCGGCCGATCTTGACAGGCAGCTGGCCGCTCACGCCGCCTGGCGCGCCGCGCGCGAAAAGGCCGAAACGGCCGAGGGGGCGCTGACCTCTTTCCGCGCGGAAATGACGGAAAAACACCTGCCGGACGCGGCGTTTTTCAGCCGCGTGGACGGGCTTTTGGGCGAATACGACCGCGCCGACGCGACCTTGAACGAGGCCGGGGAAAAGGCGCGGCAGATGCACGCGGCGCAGCAAACGCCGCAAAACGCCGAGACCAATCGCGTTGCCGCCTGGGTCGCCGAGAACGGCGGGCCGGAGCAAATAGCCGAAAAGTACACCCGTTTGCTGGCTAAACGCAAAGCGGGCCTTGTGTGGGCGATCGTGTTCGCCCTGCTCGCGGCCGGCGCGGCCGCGGTGGCCGTTCTCTTCGCCCCGCCGCTTTGGATCGGCGCGGGCGTCTTTGCCGCGGCGGGGGTCGGCGCGCTGCTGCTTGCCCTTCATTGTAAAAAGCGCGCGGCGGAACTGCGGCGGCAAACGGGCGCGCCCGACGGCGCGCGCCTTGACGTGTACCTGACGCGCCTTGTGGCGCAGGACAAGATGGGGCAGGACCGCGACGAGGAACTTTTGCGGGTCGACCTGGCGCTTTCCGGCGCGCGGGAACGGCAAAAGGAGCTGGAGAGTGAGATCTTATCCGCCTTTTCGGCGGCGGGCCAACAGCGGCCCGACGATATACAAACGGCCAAAGCGCTGCTCGCGCGGCTGCGGGCAGACGCCACCGCGGCGTGGGAAAAGGCCGACGCCCTGCGCGTGACGTACGAACGTGAGAACGCCGCCGAGACGGCGTTGGCGAAAAATCTGCCGGCAACGGACGAGGCGACGCTGCGTGCGCGGCGCGCCGAACTGCCGCCCGTGACGGGATCGGTCGAAGAACTGACGCGGCAGCGCGACGAACTGCAGGGCGTTCTGACCGAGGCGGAAAAACGCCGCCGTGCGGCCGAGAACGAGGCGACGGCGCTGGCCGCCGTGGCGGCCGACCCCGAAGAGTTGGCGCGTGCGGAGGCGACGCTGACGCGGCAGCTGGAAAAAGCGCGCGCCGATCTGGCCGCCGTGAACATGGCCATGGAGGCGCTGGCCGCGGCGGGTGAAAGTCTGCGCAGCGGCGTGATCCCGCAGGTGAACGACGCGGCTTCCGCCACGTTTGCCGCCCTGACCGAAAACGCCTATCCCGGCCTGCTGATCGGCGACGGATTTGCCGTTTCGCTCGATACCCCGAACGGGCCGCAGCCCATCGGCCGTTTCAGCGCGGGCTGCCGCGACGCGGCGTATCTCTCGCTGCGCCTGGCGTTGCTGAAAACGCTGTCGGATGAAAAACTGCCGCTTCTGCTCGACGAGGCGCTCTCGCGGCTGGACGACGAGCGCGCGGCCGCTTTTGTGAACGTGCTGCGCCGCTACGCGGAGGACGGCGGTCAGGTGTTGCTGTTCACCTGCCACAAGCGGGAACGGCAAATGCTGGCGGACACGCCGGGCCTCGTTTGCCTGTCCCTGACGGAATGAAAGGAGTATTTATGTCTGTCGATCCCCATACCGTTTCCACCGCGGCGCTGGCCTACCTCGGCGACGCGGTGCTGGAAGTGCTGGCGCGCCGCCGCCTGGTCGGCGAGGGTTTCGGTACTTCCAAATCGCTCAACGCCCACGCCGCGGCTTACGTGACGGCAGAGGCGCAGGCGGCGGCCATGGAGCGGCTTTTGCCGCTGCTGACGGAAGAGGAAGCGGCCGTTTACCGCCGCGGGCGCAACATGGGCCACACCGCCACGCCGCGCCACGCCACCGTGGCCGAATACCGCAGCGCCACCGGCATGGAAGCGCTGTTCGGCT
>CAMZFG010000159.1 GCA_947306035.1 uncultured Clostridia bacterium
CGCCCGACGGGGCGGCTTTTTTCTTGTCTTCCCCGCTGGGTAAGGCCGGGGACGGGGCTTTTTTCTGTGTTTTTCCGCGTCGGCCGGGGTCACCAGCCCTTTTGCAGGTCGGAAAGCCAGCCGAGGACGTTGTCATCCTCTTTGAACACTTTAACGGCGTGCGCCAGGCGGTCCGTGACCACTTCCATGGCCGCTTTGCCGATGCGCTCGTTGCAGCCCACGGGATCGTGGCCGTGAAAGGCGTTCGGGTAATTGATATCCCAACCGTCGTTCGCAATACGGACGCTCGCCTCTTTGAGGTAATCCGCTTTGTGCTGCGAAAGGCCGCTCTCTATGCCGAGCCGCTCCAGGTGCACCGCCTCGGGCGCCGTGGCAAAGATCATGGCCGTCTCGCCCATGCAGGCGTGGCCGATCTCCTTTTTCTTGTCGCAAAAGTCCAGCACCACGTCCTCGTCTTCGCGGGTCAGATACGGGAACGCGCCCCTGCCCTTTTCGCGCAGCACGTCCGCCACGTCGTAGACCGACTCGCTGCTGCTGAGTGAATAGGTGGCAAACACGTAGTCGCGTTTTTTGTTATAGAGTTTGCGCGCAAACGCCTGCAGCCATGTGACGTTGCCGCCGTGGCCGTTGACCACCATGATCTTTTTAAAACCGTTGCGCGCGATCTGAGCGCAGAGTTTTTCCAGCAGCAGCATTTCCGTTTCCATATCCAGCGTGATGACGCCCGCGGGCACGTTGCCTTCCGGCTCAATGGGCGCGCCGAGCGAATAGTCGCCGAAGGTGAAGTCCGGAAAAACGCACACCGTCTCCTTTTGCGAGGCAAGATAGGAAGCGCGGCTCGCTTCCAGGATGTCCGTGCCGAGCGGCAGATGCAGCCCGTGCTTTTCCACGCACCCCATCGGGATGATGCAGGTCTCCTTTGCCGCTTGACGCAGTTTGGCAAAGTTTTCACTCGTCACGTACAGCCATCTTGTTTCCATATCTTTCTCCTTTGATGCAAAAACGGCGGGAGCGCCGTTCCTTTGTCCGCGCTCCCGCTTTGACTATGATCCGGTTGCGCGCGGCCGGGTTTTTTACGGTTCTTTCGTCATATCCGCGATGCGCTGCATGCGCGCGTGCGCCTCGCGGTAGAATTCTTCCTGCGTCATGGCCTCGCGATAACGGCCGCCCCAGCCCACTTCCAGCGTCAGGGGGCCGGCATAGCCGTATTTGTCCATCAGGTCGATGATCGCCTGATAGTCGATGTCGCCGTCAAAGGGCAAGAGGTGATAGTCGGCGTCTTTCAGGGGGTCTACTTTGTCAAGGCCCCAGTTGTCGTGCATGTGGGTGCAGAACGTCTTTTTGCCGAACAGGTCAAGAAAACGCACGCCCTGCGTGTAGCAATGCTCGTGCCCGCAGTCGTAGCAGTAGCCGACGTTCTCGATGCGCTCGTACCGTTCGAGAATGGCGGCCAGGTTGCCCACGTTGCGCAGGTTCTCAAAGCCGATGCGCACGCCCCTCTTCATGGCGTATTCCACCACGCGGTCAAAGTGCGAAAGCCCGATGTCGGTGACGGGCGGCGCGTCCCAACCGCCGCTGACGTGCATCATCATGGTGCCCACGCCGGACTCGGCCGCCGCGTCGATGGTCGAAATGGTGGCCTCGTACAGCGGGATGTACGTCAGGTCGCCGCGCCAGAACTCGTTGGTGTGGATGTAGAAGGGCTGCGTTACGTAGTAGGGCGCGTGCAGAAAAGTCAGCTCAAGGCCGATCTTGTCGCACTCGTTTTTCAGTTTGCACACGGTGTCGACCGTGGAGTTGTCGCTGGCAACGGTCTCAAAGCCCGCGTCCTTGATCATGTGCAGGGCGGGCTGCGCCGGATCGGAAGAAAGATTTGCGAAAATACCGGTTTTACGTTTCATGTCTCTGCCCTCCTCAAAGCGCCGCGATCTTTTGGATGCGTTCGTAGGCGACGGCGAGGAACTCCTCGTCGCTCTTTTCGAGATACTCGCCGTATTTGGTGATCTCCAGCGTCAGCGCGCCGGCGTAGCCGGCCTTGTTCAGGCGCGCCATCATGTCGGCGTAGTCGATATCGCCGTCAAAGGGCATCAGGTGCAGGTCGGCGTCCTTCCACTTGTCCTCTTTATCGCGCCCCAGGTTGTCGTGAATGTGGGTGCACAGCGTGCGCGAACCGTAGATGTCGAGAAAATGCACGGTCTCGGTGTAGCAGTGCTCGTGCCCGCAGTCGTAGCAAAAGCCGACGTTCGGGATCTTTTTGTAGCGCTCCATGATAACGGCCAGGTTGCCGAGTTTGCGCAGATTTTCAAACGCGATCTTGACGCCTTTGTCGATGGCATGCTCCACCAGGTCGTCAAAACGGGCAAAGCCGATGTCGCAGATGGGGGGCGGGAACCAGCCGGACGACACGTGCACGACCACCGCCGGCACGCCGGCCGCCGCCGCGCTGTCGATGCTGGCTTTGATGTTGTCGCGCAGGTCGCGATAGGCCAGGCCCGAGCGCCAGAAGTCGTTGATGCCGCGGAACGGCGCGTGCAGAAAATCGAACGACAGTCCCAGTTTTTCGCACTTTTCTTTCATGTCGCACACGGTCTTTGCGTCGTTGGTGACGCCGAACACCATGTCAAACCCCGCCGCCTTGATCTTGTCCAGCGCGTCGATCTCCGCCACGCCCGGCAGGCAGCTCGCGTCGATGCCGAGTTTTCTTTCCATGATTTCCTCCTTGACGTATATCTTCCGGGCGTCACGCGCCCTCAAAGCCATTATAGCACGGCCTTTTTTCGTTTTCAATAAAACTTGGATTTTTAATTATGAATTTTAAGTTGTGAAAAAACGCTTTCGGCATAGCGCACCGCCTCCATGGCGTCGCGGCCGTAGGCGTCCGCGCCGATCGTTTCGGCATAGGCGGGGGTCAGCACGGCGCCGCCCACCATCACGCGGCAGCCGGGCAGTTCGCGGTGCAAAAGCGCCACCGTCTGTGCCATAGCGGGCAGCGTGGTGGTCATCAGCGCGGAGAGCCCCACCAGCGGCGCCCCCTCGCGGCGGGCCGTTTCCAATACCGTCTCGGGCGGCACGTCGCGGCCGAGATCGATAACGCGAAAGCCGTAATTTTCAAGCAAAAGATGCACGATGTTCTTGCCGATATCGTGAATATCCCCCCGAACGGTAGCCAAAACGACCTTGCATTTGGTGGCCGCCGCACCCGCGGCGCGCATGACTTTTCGCACCTCTTCAAAGGCGGCGCCCGCCGCCTCGGCGCTCATCAGGAGTTGGGGCAGATACACGGTGCCCGCCTCAAAACCGACGCCTACGCGGTCCAGCGCGGGTACGATCTCCCGCTCGATCAGGTCCAGCGGCTCGCGCGTTTGCAGCAGTTCGGCGGCCAATGTCGCCGCCGCGTCGCGCCGGCCGGTAAAGATGGCGTCTCCCAGACTGTCGGCGGGCGCCGCGGAGGCAGACGCCTTGGCGGCGTCGG
>CAMZFG010000160.1 GCA_947306035.1 uncultured Clostridia bacterium
GGGGGAAGGCTATGTTTGCCCGTTCTTCCGCGACAACGCCTGCGGCGTTTTGCGGCCTTCGCCCCGGACGGGTGAAGACCGATATACGATAACGACCGCCGTTCAGGTTTGCCGCGCCCGTCGAAAATATTTCGCTCGCCCCCGCTTGTCCGCGGCGCGCGCGTGTGCTATAATGAAAACAAGCAAGCGAAAGGAGCCGTGCCCATGCCGTTGCCGCAGACACCGCACAACATCATCGTCGCGCCCGACAGTTTCAAGGGCACGCTCACCTCGGCAGAGGTCTGTGCCGTCGTCCGCGAGGCGGCCGCCGCCGTGCTGCCCCGCGCCGCCGTTCGCTGCATTCCCGTGGCCGACGGGGGCGAGGGCAGCGTCGACTGCTTTCTCACGGCGGCGGGCGGCGTCAAAAAGGAATTGACGGTCACAGGCCCTCTTTTTCGCCCCGTTCGGGGGTTTTACGGCGTTTTGCCGGACGGTACGGCCGTGATCGAAATGGCCGCCGCGGCGGGTCTGCCCCTGGTCGGCGACACGCCCTCGGCCGCCGATACCACCACCTACGGCGTGGGCGAACTGATCGCCGACGCGCTTTCACGCGGCTGCCGCTCTCTGCTGCTGTGCATCGGCGGCTCGGCCACCAACGACGGCGGCTGCGGCATGGCGGCGGCGCTCGGCGTGCGCTTTCTCTCCGGCGGCAAGCCCTTCGTTCCCGTGGGGCGCACCCTTGAAAACATTGAAAAAATCGACCCGTCCCCCGCCCTTTCGCGGCTTGCGGGTATCCACATCACCGTGCTGTGCGACGTCAAAAATCCCCTGTGCGGCCCGCGCGGCGCGGCATACGTCTTTGCCCCGCAAAAGGGAGCGACCGAGGCGGAAGTCGCGCTGCTCGACCGGGGGCTTTCGCACTTGGCCGACCGCATACGGGCCGATATGGGGCTTGAAATACGCGACCTGCCGGGCGCGGGCGCGGCGGGCGGCATGGGCGGCGGCGCGGCGGCGTTTCTCGGCGCCGAACTGACGCCGGGCATCGAGGCGGTGCTGGACGCGGTGCGCTTTGACGAACTGCTCAAAAGCGCCGATCTCGTCGTGACGGGCGAGGGGCGCGTCGACGGGCAATCCGCCGAGGGCAAAGTCGTCTCGGGCGTGCTGGCCCGCACGAAAAAAGCGGGCGTGACCACCGTGGCGCTGGCGGGCGCGCGCGGCGAAGGCGCGGAAACGTTGTATGAAAAAGGGCTTTCTGCCCTCTTTACCACGGGCCGCGAGGGCCTGCCTTTCGACGAGATCAAAAAGACCGCGCGCGCGGATCTTCTGCGCGCCGCCGGGGCCATGTTCCGCGCCCTGACCGAAAAGGCCTGACCGTTTGCACCTTTCGCCGATCTTCATTTGCATTCCATATTTTTACCCCTATTCTGAAAGGAGAAAAATCATGTCATTGCCGTGGTATCAAAACAGTTATCGCCGTCTGCTGGTCGATATGCACATCAGCGACCTCGACGACGCGTTCCTCTCCCGTTTCGATCCCGCAGACTACCTTGCCATGATGCAGACCGCCGGCGTGGACACGGCCGAGATCTATTTGCAGTCGCACGCGGGGCTGTGCTATTTTCCGACGAAAAGCGGCGTGCCGCACCGGGCGTTTGCGAAAAGGCCCGACGCCGTGCGGGAACTGACGCGCCTGTGCCGTGAGAACGGCTTGCGCGTGGTGGGCTATTACAGTCTCATTTTCAACACCGCCGAGGAAGACCGCCACCCCGACTGGGCCATCGTAGACCGCGAGGGGCTTTCCGCGCGGCAAAAGGGCGGGCGCTACGGCTACTGCTGCCCCAACAACGGGGACTACCGCGCTTTTCTTGAAAAGCAGATCGCCGAGATCGCCGATTATTTCACGCTCGACGGCATCTTTTTCGACATGACCTTCTGGCCCGCGGTGTGCTATTGCCCCGCCTGCCGGGCGCGCTTCAAAGAGGAAACGGGCCACGGCGACCTGCCGGATCTTTCCGACCCGAACGCGCCGCACGCCGCCCTGTTCCGCCGCCTGCGCTACGACTGGATGGCCGAGTTCGCCGCCTTTGTGACGGCCCTCTCCCGCCGCCTGATGCCGGGCGTCACCGTGACGCACAACAACGCCTCCGCCGTGGAGGGCGACTGGAAACGCGCCGTTGACGGGCGCGTCGGCAAAGCGACCGACTACTGCGGCGGCGACCTGTACGGCGGCAGTTACAAGCACTCGTTCTGCATGAAATACTATTACCACGCCACCCCGCACCTGCCCTTTGAATATATGAACGCGCGCGCGCCGGCCGACCTCTCGCAGCACACGCTGTGCAAAACGCGCGAGGAGATGGCGCTCGGCGTACTGCTGACGGCGGCGCACCACGGGGCGACCATGATGATCGACGCCATGGATCCCGTCGGCACGCTCGACCCCCGCGTCTACCGCCGCATCGGCGAGGTGCTACGGCAGGAACAGGCCTACGAGCCCTATCTGAAAACGGGCAGACCCGTCGAGGATATCGGCGTCTTTTACGTCAGCGCCGGCCGCCACAACGGCACGGGGCAAAAGTTCCACACGCTGACCTGCTCGGTCGCCCTCTCGACCAAACTGACCCGCGCCCACGTTGCCCACGGCGTCGTCTCGGACGCGGCGGCGCTCGGCGATTATCCCCTCGTCTGCCTGCCCGCCGCGAATGGTCTTACCGACACGGAGCGCGCGCAGGTGGTCGATTACGTCAAAAACGGCGGCTGCCTCTATTTCAGCGGCGCCGAGGACGAAGAGTTGCTGAAAACCTTTTTCGGCGGCCGCGTCGAGGGCTACACGAACTGCCGCGTGACCTATCTCTCCCCGACCCCCGCCGGGCGCGAGGCGTTTGCCGGATTTGAAGACCCCTATCCGCTGCCGCTCTCGTGGCAGCAGCCGCTGCTCGCGGGCGTCAAAAACGCCACCGTGCTGGCGCGCGTGGAAACGCCCTACGATTTCGGCGGCCGCGCGGGCGCGTTCGCGTCCATCCACTCCGATCCGCCGGGCGTCGTCACGGACTATCCCGCCGTGCTGGAAACGACCTTTGGCCGGGGCCGCGTTCTGTGGAGCGCCGCGCCCGTGGAAGAGCCGAATTCTCCGGCGCACGCCGGCGTGACGCTGGCGCTGCTCGACCGTCTGCTGCCCGCCGAAAAGCGCACGCTCTTCTCCACCGCGCCGCGGCAGGTGGAACTGGTCGCCTTTGCCGACGAGACCGTGATGCTGGTCAGCGCCGCCGACCACCTCGCGACCGACGAGCGCCTGCCCGTCGCGCCCTTTGAGATCGCCCTGCGCACCGCGAAAAGGCCCGACGCCGTCGTGCGTCTGCCGGACGAGACGCCGCTGCCCTTCACCTACGAAAACGGGCTCGTGCGCTTCACCACCGAGCCCCTGACCCTGTTTGACATGTACGCCGTGCGGCTTTGAGAACACAATAAAAAAGGCATCGCGAGATGCCTTTTT
>CAMZFG010000161.1 GCA_947306035.1 uncultured Clostridia bacterium
CGGTGGATTTTCACACAATCGTAACGGTTCTTCACTTGACAGACGGGGCCCGATACGCTACAATAAAATAAAATACGCATGCGCGAGAGGAGGGGAACGACGTGACCGGAGCGGAACGCGCATTTCGCAGAACGGCCAACCGCACGGGCGGGGCGCTGCTGTTTTTCACTTTTCTCTTTTTGCTGTTCCAGCTGGTCATGTTGCTGGTCTCCCGCCTGACGCGCACGTGGGAGAAAATGCCCGCCGACGTGCTGTATGAACTGCTGTCCGCCGCGGGCTACGCCGCCGCGTTTTTGGCGCCGGCGTTCTTCTTCAAACTGCTGTGCGGCGCCGATCACTACGAGCCGGTGCGCGCCCGTTTCTCGCTGCCGCGCCACTTTTGGGCGTATCTGCTCGTCGCCCTGTCGGTCAATACCGTCATGGCCGTTGCCAACGCCTACCTCGTCGAGCCGTTTCAGTACAGCGCGTTCATGGAGAGCGTCGAGAGCACGCCCTCGACCAACTACGAGATCGTGCTGGCGCTGTTGACTTCCGCCGTGGTGCCCGCCTTTGTCGAGGAACTGCTGTTCCGCGGCGTCATTTTGAACAATCTCATGCCCTACGGCAAGGATACCGCTATCATTTTGAGCGCCCTTTCGTTCGGGCTGATGCACCAGAACGCGGGGCAATTCCTTTACACCACCGTGGCCGGCCTGATACTCGGCTATATCTTCGTCGTCAGCGGCAACATCTGGGCGGGCGTGCTGATCCACTTTGTCAACAACGCCTCTTCCGTGCTGTACGACGTGCTGGGGCAGCGCCTGCCGTCACGCGCCGCGACCCCCGCGATCTATGCCGTTGACACGGCCGTTATGCTGGCCGGCGTGGGCGCCTTTCTGTTTCTGCTCACCCGCCGCGACCGCCCTTCGCTGTCGGCGGAACCCATACCCGAATTGCCCGAGACGCCGCTGCCCGTCGGCACGCGCCTGCGCCTGTTCGTCGGCGCGCCCACCGTCGTCATTTTCATCGTGATCTCGGGGCTTTTCATGGCGGCGCTGCTGCTGATCTCCGTGCTGCGAGGAGTATTGTATGGATGAACGATGGATGCGTGAAGCGATCGAAGAGGCAAAAAAGGCCGCCGCCGCAGGCGAGGTGCCCGTGGGCGCGGTCGTTGTGAAAAACGGCGCGGTCATCGCGCGGGCACACAACGAAAGGGAAACGGCAAAAGACGTTTCGGCGCACGCCGAGCTGACGGCTCTGCGCCGCGCGGCCGCGGTCACGGGCGACTGGCGCCTTTCTGACTGCACGCTCTACGTCACGCTCGAACCCTGCCCCATGTGTGCGGGCGCTCTGCTGGCCGCGCGCCTGTGCCGCGTGGTCTTCGGCGCGGCAGACCCGGCGGCGGGCGCGCTCGGCAGCGTGCTCAACCTGCCGCGCTATCCGCTCTCCCACGATCCCGCCGTGACGGGCGACGTGCTGGAGCGGGACTGCGCCGCGCTGCTTTCCGACTTTTTTAAAAAACGTCGTCAAGCCTAAAAGGCCCATAAAGGAGAAACCGCTATGAAAAAACTGCACTTCGGTATCATCGGCGCGGGCGGCATTGCCGACCGCCGCACCCTGCCCGGCATGCTGCTGGCGAACAACGCCGAGATCACGGCCGTCATGGAGATCGCCCCCGAACTTGCCGAAAAACTGCGGCAAAAGTACGGCGCCAAGCGCGCTTATACAGACGCGGCCGCCCTGCTGGACGACCCGGAGATCGAGGCCGTCTATATCGCCTCGCCCGTGGTGTTCCACGCCGCGCAGGCCAAAGCGGCCGCCGATCGCGGCAAACATATCCTTATCGAAAAACCCGTCGCCATGACCGCCGCAGAAGGCGAGGACGTGGTGAACTACTGTGAAAGCAAGGGCGTTAAGATCGCCGCCGGCTTCATGATGCGGTTTGGCTCGCATATCATGGCCATGAAACAAGCCGTGGCCGAGGGCAGGATCGGGCAGGTGGTCAGCGGCTACACGCAGTTTACGGCCTTTGTGCCGCCTGCCTCGGGCAACTGGCGCCTGGATAAGAAAAAGTCGGGCGGCGGCGCGCTGATGGATATGGGCGTGCACTGCATCGACCTGCTCGAATACGTCACCGGCACGCGCATCACCCATGTGGCCTCGTTTGACGAGACCGTGACCTTCGACTACGACGTCGAGGACAGTTCCACGGCGCTTCTGCGCATGGAGAACGGCGCGCAATGCGTGGTACAGACCAATTTCAATATTCCCGACGAGGCGGCGCTGTGGCGCTTTGAACTGTTCGGCACCAAGGGGCGGCTGCTCGGCGACAACGTCATCGGGCAGATCGACGGCGGCACGCTCAACGCCCTGTATATGACGGCGGACACCGGCTACGACGCCGCGCAGGATCACGCCGTGGCAAAAGGCGAGAGCATCGAAGGGCACTTCGGCAACATGTACACCCGCGAGATCGAGAGTTTTGCCGATTCCGTGCTCTCCGGCAAGCCCCTGCTCGTGCCCGCCTCGGATGCCGTGCACGTGCAAAAAGTCATCGAGCTTTGCTACCGCAGCAGCGAAGAGAAAAAGATCTTTACCGTTTGAGCCCGTTTTTCCCGCGAAAGGAGTTTCTATGTTCAAAAAAGTTTTGCTGATCGCACTTGTTCTGCTGTTGGCGGCCTGCCTTTTCGCCTGCGGCAAAAAGACCGAAACACCCGACGGCGAAGAGGGAGAAGAGCAGACCCCTGCCGCCGAGGCGCTGCTGCCGGATATGACCCCCGACAACCGCCACGCGTCATACGTCAGTTCCGACAACGCCAAACTGCACTATTACATCACCGTCAAAGCGTCGGATCACACCGCGTACCTGACGCAGTTGGAAGAGGCCGGCTACGTCAAACAGCAATCCTACGAGGGCGACGGCTGCCTGCATTCGCTGTGGCAGAACGACGCCTTCACTCTGTTCGTCTCCTACCTGCCCGATCCCGGCGGCAATAAGAACAAGGGGCGGGTGCGCGTGTTCACGCAGGCGGTCGGCACGCCCTATCACCTCACCAAAACGGCCGTCGCGGCCGACGTCTGCACGCCCATGCTCTGGCAGCTCGACGTGGATAACAGCGTCGGAAAAGAGGGTGGCATGTCCTACGTCATCCGCCTGACCGACGGCACTTTCGCCGTCATCGACGGCGGCTACGCCACCGACAAAGAGGCGCGCAACCTCTACGCCACGCTGGTCGCCAACAACCCCCTGCCGGGCAACCCGGTCGTGTCCGCCTGGTTCATCACGCATCTGCACGCCGACCACTACGGCGTTCTGACCAACTTCGGCCGCCGCTTTTCCGATCTCGTCACCGTCAAGGGCTTTTATTACAACTTCCCGGACGCGTCGCTCAACGATTCGCTGACCAACACCGTCAACACTTCCGGCATCGACGCGCCGATAGAGGCGGAAACACCCATGAAACTCTGGCCTGACGCC
>CAMZFG010000162.1 GCA_947306035.1 uncultured Clostridia bacterium
ACGTCCTCGCTCATGATATAGGCGGGCGTGCCGAACTCCCGCGCCAGATCCACGGCGTCAAGCCCCTCTACGGTCAGGTGTCCCGCCGCGTTGCGGCCGAGATGCGGATACAGCATAGCGTGCTCCTTTCAAAAACGTTCAGGCGTTCAGCGCCCGGTCAACGGCGCGCCACACGGCCTCTTTGCCCTCTCCCGTGAGAGCGGAAAAGGGAATGACGGGCACGCCCCGCAAAAGGGGGTGCTTTTCCAGCGCGTCCAGCGCCGCCGCCCGTTCGGTCTTGTTCGGTTTGTCCGCCTTGGTGGCCACCACCAGAAACGGCAGACCCGACCGCGTCAGGTAGTCGAGCATCATCTCGTCGTCGGCGGTAGGGCCGACTTTGAGGTCGATCAGCTGCAGCACCAGACAAAGGCGGTCGATGTTCTTGTTGTTCGTAAAATAGCCGTCGGTCAGCGCCGACCATTTGGCCTTTTCGGCGGCCGGGCGTTTGGCAAAGCCGTAACCCGGCAGGTCGACCAGCGTCAGTTTGCCGTCCACGTCGTAAAAGTTGACGGTCACGGTCTTGCCGGGCGCGCCGCTGACCCTGGCCAGCGCCTTGCGGCCGAGCAGCACGTTGACGAGCGAACTTTTGCCCACGTTGGAGCGGCCCGACAGCGCCACCTGCGGCACGGGGGCGCCGGGGAACTGCCGCACGTCGCCCGCGCTGACCAGAAGGCGCGCGTTCGCGAGATTGCGTTCAGAGCCCATAGCGTTCCGCGCTTCTGCCCGTTTCGGGGCGTGTGGGCAAACGCAGCTCCATCAGCTTGTCACCGGTGTCTGCCTCTGCGTATTTTTTCGGCCGCGCGGCCAGCGCCGCGTCCAGCACGTCGGAAAGCAAACGGCAGGGCTGCAGACGCAGGGCCTCCACCGCCGCGGGGTCGAGTTCGGGAATATCTCTCATATTATCGGCCGGGATCAGCACGGTATGCACGCCGGCGGCGGCCGCCGCCATGGTCTTTTCTTTCAGACCGCCGATGGCCAGGATCTCGCCCGTCAGGGTGATCTCGCCCGTCATGGCCACTTCACGCCGCACGGGAATGCCGGAAAGGGCGCTGACCAGCGCCGTCGCCATGGCCGCCCCGGCGGAGGGGCCGTCTTTCGGCACCGCGCCCTCGGGGAAGTGGATGTGGATATCGTTCTTTTTATAAAAGTCGGGGGCAATGCCGAAGTCGGCGGCGTGCGCGCGTATGTAACTGACCGCGATGCGGGCCGATTCTTTCATAACGTCGCCGAGCGACCCGGTCAGTTCCACCTTGCCCTCGCCGGGAAAGACCAGCGCTTCCACCTTCAGCAGGTCGCCGCCCGCCTCGGTGTAGGCAAGGCCGTTGACCACGCCCACCTCGTCCGTTTTGCCGATCTTCTCGCGCGGCATTTTCTGCGGCCCCAGGTAGGTCGGCAGATCGGCGGGGGTGACGGTGATGCGCTTTTTCTCGCCGTTCGCCACGCGCCGCGCCGCTTTGCGGCAGATGTCGGCAATGGCGCGCTCCAGGTTGCGCACGCCGGCCTCGCGCGTGTAGTCGTCGATGATGGCGCCCACGGCCGCCTCGGTGATGACGAGGCGCCGCTTGTCAAGACCGTGGCGCTTCAACTGCTTCGGCAGCAGGTGATGCGCGGCAATGGAGAGTTTTTCGTTTTTGGTGTAGGTCTTGAGTTCGATGATCTCCATGCGGTCGATCAGAGGCCGCGGCACCGTATCAAGGGTGTTGGCCGTGGCGATGAACACGCAGTCGGAAAGATCGAAGGGCAGTTCCACAAAGTGGTCGCGGAACATTTTGTTCTGCTCGCTGTCCAGCACTTCCAGCAGCGCCGAGGCAGGGTCGCCGTGCGCGTCGTGCGTCATTTTGTCGACTTCGTCAAGCAGGATCAGGGGGTTGCACACGCCCGCCTGCGTCAGGGCGGCGATGATGCGCCCCGGCATGGCGCCGAGATAGGTCTTGCGGTGCCCGCGGATGTCCGCCTCGTCCCGCACGCCGCCGAGCGACACCCGCACGTATTTGCGGTTCATGGCGCGGGCGATGGAACGGGCGACCGACGTCTTGCCGACGCCGGGCGGGCCGACGAGACAGATGATCTGGCTCTTGAGATCGGGGCGCAGTTTTTTGACGGCCAGATATTCGAGAATGCGCTCTTTGACTTTGGTCAGACCGTCGTGATCCTCTTCGAGTATTTTTTCGGCCGTTTTCAGGTCGAGCCGGTCTTTCGTCCGTTTGTTCCAGGGCAGTTCCAGGCACACGTCCAGATACCCGCGCAGCACGCTGGCCTCGGCCGAGCCGAAGGGGGTCTTGGACATGCGGTCGTTTTCCTTGAGCAGTTTTTCCTCCGCCTCTTTGGGCAGATGCGCGGCTTTGATGCGCTGTTCGTACTCGTCGATCTCGTTGTCGCCGCCCTCGCCGAGTTCGTCCTCGATCACGCGGATCTGCTCGCGGAGATAGTATTCTTTCTGATTGCGCGTCAGATGCTCTCTGACCTCTTTGTGGATCTCCATTTCGCACCGCAGCAGTTCCGATTCCTGCTCGATCAGCAGAATGGTGGTCTCCAGGCGCTCCAGGGGCTCGTACACTTCCAGCACCGCCTGCTTGTCCTCGGGGCGCACCAGAATGTTGGCCGCCACAAAATCGGCGAACGCGCCGGGGTTGCGGATGTCGTTCGCGGCTTTCGTCACTTCGGGCGTCAGCGCCGGCAAAAGCGACGTCATGTCGGAGAGGGCGCGCTTGCCCTCGCGCAAAAGGGCCTCGCCGCGCAGTCCGCCGGCGTCGGGGCAGGCCACCGCCTTGCAGATGACCTCGGCGGTGTAGTAGTCGGCAAAGCGGCGCATATCCAGCACGGTCGCCCGCTCATAGCCCTCACAGAGAAGGCGCATGTGTCCGTCGCCGGTGCGCACGCACTGCTTGATCTTGGCTACGGTGCCGACTTTATAAAAGTGTTCGGGCTTGATCTCGCCTTCCACGGGCGTGGCGAGCGAGAGCAGAAACACAAAAGAATCGGTGGCTTCGGCCGCGGCGGCCGCGCCTTTCGAGATGCCGTCCTCTACTTCAAAATTGAGGGGAACGGCGGGAAAAGCCGTGATACCGCCGAGCGCGATAACGGGCAGCGTCAGTTTTTCGGCTTTTTCAATGTAGTGTGCCATGTGTCGTTCCTTTCGGGTGGGTATAAAAGTACAGTATACTATTATAGCATAAAAAAAACGGGATTTCCACCCCTTTTTGAGATTTTTTCAAATCTCGCGGGCGAAAAACCCCGATCCCGATAAAAAATGCACGGCGGAAAAAACAAACCGCACGCGTTGGCGCCATAAGATTGACGCTCCGCGCGGCCTGCGACCGACCGTGCACAGGGCCGTGACCGTGGTCGCGACCTTGGGGCTATTATAGCGTATGCGGCGCCGTTTGTAAAGAGGTAAAAGTGCCAATTTTCGTGT
>CAMZFG010000163.1 GCA_947306035.1 uncultured Clostridia bacterium
TATACCGTTTCGGCACTTATTCGGCGTCGCGGGTGGGTTTTTCGATCTCGTGGAACACCGACTCCGGCGTTTCGCACACGCAAAAGACGTCGGCCACGCGGGAGCTGACGAAGCCCTTGATGATGAAGGAGCCGAGCACGGTCAGCATGCCGTCCCAAAAGCCGCGCACGTTGTAGAGAATGATGGGTTTGTTGTGGCGGCCCAACTCTTTCAGGGTCACGATCTGAAAGAACTCGTCCATGGTGCCCACGCCGCCCGGCACGATGATAAAGGCGTCGGCTTTCGACTCCATCACGTTCTTGCGTTCGGCCATGGTCTCGGTCTCGATCAGCTCGGTGCAAAGGTCGCTGACCGGCTCCAACGTGTGCATAAAGTGGGGAGAAACGCCGATGATGCGGCCGTGCTGTTCGTTCATGCCGCGCGCGGCGGCGCCCATCAGGCCGTTGTTGCCCGCGCCGAAGACCATGGTATGCCCGCGGCGGGCCATGGCGCGGCCGAGTTCTTCCACCGCGTCTACGTACGCTTTGTCGATCATGTTGCTGGCCGATCCGTACAGGGTAATGTTCATGTTTTTCTCCTTTCGATTTTACGGATTATCGCTACCGTTATCGGGTGTATTGCCGGAAGAAGCGCCGCTCGTCACGCGCGCCACCTCGGCGTTTTTGTCCTTTTTCCACAGGTAACTGAGGTGCATTTCCGTTCCCGCGCGAATGCGCTTGAAGTTTTCGATATGCCGCAGCAGAATGGCGGCCGTTGCCGCGGCGAGAATGAGCGCGCCCCACCACGAACCGGCGCCGCGCCACAGCCAGCCGGTGCCGTCCGCGCCGAAGAAGCCGTAGAAGAGGGGCAGCAGGATCGAGGCGGTCACGGGAATGACGCAGATATAGTCGAGCGCCACGGCCAGCACGATCTCGGCGGCCAGCATGATGAGGAACAGTCGCCAGTCCGCGGCCAGTATCACGCCGCCGAGGCACGCCAGGCCCTTGCCGCCTTTGAACTTCATCACGGCGGGCCAGATGTGACCGAGAATGCAGGAGACGCCCGCGATCTCGGCCGCGTAGGGGACCTCTTTGAACAGCACGTAATGCGAGAGCCACACGACGGCGGTCGCCTTGAGAATGTCAAAGAGAGCGCTGGCGATGCCGATGGCCTTGCCCATGGTGATGACGGCATTGGAAGCGCCGGCGTTGCCGGAGCCCTTTTTGCGAATGTCAAAACCGCGCAGGCGTCCGATGATATAGGAGGGGTTGACGTTGCCTACCGCATAGCCGAACAGCACGGCCAAAATGATCTTCCAAACCATAAATCTCTCCCGTCGTCGGCCGCGGCCGACCCTGTGATCGTGAACTTATTGTAGCATAAAAAAGCCGAAAAGGCAAGAGCGCGCGTTATTTTTCTTTGTAGTAGAGCATGCAGTGGCAGTATCCCTCAAAATCGGGGTCTGCGATCTGCCGCCGGAACTCCTCGCACATGCACTTGTACTCCGGCGTGCGGAGCAGACGGCAGGGGCAGTAGCCCCCCGTGCGTTCCAGACCTTTTCTGACGCGCTCCACGATCTCGCGGTCCTCGTTTTCTCTGACTTTCACGGCGATCCCGTCCTTTCGTTCGTTCTGCTATATAGTATAACAGTTTTTCGGAAAAAGTAAATACTTCGATTGACAAAACTCTAAAAAGAGGATATAATAAAAAAGACTATGAAACAAAAGGAGGTCACACCTATGCAGATCACCAAACAAAGCGTTATCGGCGACGTGCTCGACGCCGCGCCCGAGACCGCGCAATTCTTCTTTGAGATCGGTATGCATTGCCTCGGCTGCCCTTCGGCCCGCGGCGAGACCATTGAGGCCGCTTGCATGGTGCACGGCACCGACGCCGACGAACTGGTCAAAAAGATCAACGCGTTTCTTTCCAAATAACGCGGGCAGCAGCCGCCCCCGGCAAAACCGCGGGGCGGCTGTTCGTCATACGAAAAGGAGAACTACCGATGACGGTACGTGAAATATACGAGTATTTCGAGCGCCTGTTCAAAAAAGAAACGGCGGCCGCGTGGGACAGCGACGGGCTTTGCTGCTGCCCCGACGAGACGCGCCGCGTGCGCCGCGTGCTGGTGGCGCTCGACCCCACGGCGGGGGCGGTGGAAAGAGCGACGGCGGGCGGTTTTGACCTCTTGCTGACGCACCACCCGCTCCTGTTCCGGCCGCTTGCCGCGCTGACCGGGGAGAGGACGGTGCCCGCCAAACTGCTGAAACTGGCGCGGGCGGGCGTGGCAGCGCTGGCGTATCACACGCGCCTGGACGCGGCCAAAGGCGGCGTCAACGATATTTTAGCCGATCTTCTCGGCGTTCCTGACGCCGTGCCGTTCGGGCCCGAGGGTGAGATCCCCTGCGGGCGCATCGGCACGCTGGCCGCGCCTGTGACGGCAGAGGAGTTTGCCAAACTTGTCAAAGAGCGGCTGCACGCCCCCGTCGTCCGGCTCGCGGGCGGCGGCACGGTGCAAAAGATCGCGCTTTGCGGCGGCGAGGGCGGCGACTTTGTCGAGGCCGCGAGAGCGGCGGGCGCCGATTTGTTCCTCTCCGGCCGGGTGGGCTACCACCGCATGCTCGACGGCGCGGAAGAGGGCCTGTCTTTGATCGAGGCGGGGCACTACGCCACCGAATTTCCGGTCACGGCGTATCTCGCCGAACTGGTGCGCCGCGCCGACCCCGCCATTGAGACCGAAATTTATAAGACCGACGTCATCCGCGCGGTCTGAAAGGAATTGCCATGATCTACGTTACCACCAATCTGCACGGCGACCTGCCAAAATACCGCGCCCTGCTTGATACCATACGCTTCGGCAAAAAAGATACGCTCTACGTGCTCGGCGACGTGGCCGACTACGGGAGCGACGCGGCCGAACTGCTGACCGAGATGAGCATGTGCGACAACGTCTATCCCGTCGCGGGCGAACACGACCTTTTGGCCCTGCGCATGCTGACGGGCTTTGACAAAATGCTCTCTGACGGCACCATGCCGGGCGCCGACTTTGCCGCCGAAATGCAGGCCTGGGCGGCGGACGGCGGCAACGCCACGCTGGAAGGTTTCCGCGCGCTGGACGCGGATATGCGCGAGGGCCTGCTCGACTATCTTTCCGAATTTGCGCTGTATGAAGAAGTGAAAGCGGGCGGCAAAAACTACGTGCTGACGCACGCCGGCATCGGGCGTTTTGACCCGCAGAAAGACCTTGACGACTACGAGCCCGCCGACTTTTTCACGCCCGCAAGACCCGGCGACCGTTTCTTTGCCGACCGCGTTCTGGTGGTGGGCCACGCGCCGACGGCGAGCGGCCGCATCGAAAAGACGGACGGCGTGATCTTTCTCGGCAACGGCGCGGCGGGCGGCGGCCTTGCCTGCCTGTGCCTTGACACGGGCGAAGAGTTTTATGTCTGACGAAAAAACCGATTTTCGCCCCG
>CAMZFG010000164.1 GCA_947306035.1 uncultured Clostridia bacterium
CGGGGTACGAAAACGCCCCCGGCGTCATTTTGCAGGCGCACCTGGACATGGTGTGCGCCAAAGCAGAGGACGACCCGCGCGATATGCAAAAAGAGCCCGTGCGCCTCTTGACGGACGGGGAATGGGTGTGGGCGGACGGCACCTCGCTCGGCGCGGACGATCTGATCGGCGTGGCGCTGGCGGCGGCGATCTTAGAAGACGACGAACTGCCGCACCCCGCCCTTGAGGCCGTTTTCACCGTGGACGAGGAGACCAGCATGGTGGGCGCGAACGCCCTTGACACCCGCGTTTTAACGGGAAAATGGATGCTCAATCTCGACTCGGAAGCAGACGGCGTCTTTACTGTGAGTTGCTCCGGCGGCGCGCGCGCCATTTGTCACGTGCCCGTTGAACGGGCTTCCCTGACTGCCGACGAAACGGGGCTTTGCCTGACCGTTTCGGGCCTGCTCGGCGGTCATTCTTCCGCCGTGGACAGCGAGCGCGGCAACGCGCATCTGCTGGCGGCCCGCGCCCTGTACGAGATCCTGCCCGACTGCCCGTTCCGCCTTTGCTCGATCGAGGGCGGCACGGTGGACAACGCCATTCCCGACCGCACCGTCGTGAAACTGGCCGTGCCCGCCGCCAAAAAGGCCGATCTCACGGCCCGTATCGCGGCGTATGAGGCGATCTACCGCGAGGAATTGGCCGTTTCCGACCCCGGCGTGACGCTTTCTCTGTCGCCCTGCGCGGTCGACGACCCCATGACCGACGCGGCGACGGCGCGCGTGCTGACGGCGCTCTATACGATGCCCGCGGGCATGCAGCACATGAGCACCGATTTCAAGGGGCTTCTGCAGACCTCGCTCTCCATGGGCGTCATCCGCACCGCGCCGGACGAGATCTCGTTCCGCTACGCCGTGCGCGCCACGCGCGCGTCGCACAAAAAAACGCTGCTCGGGCAGATGCGCGCCGTGCTGACGCTGTGCGGCGGCACGATGGAAGTGCAGGGCGCCTACCCCGGCTGGCCCTGCCGGCGGCAGTCCCCCATGCGTGACCTGCTCGCGGCGACCTATACGGAGTTGACGGGCAGACAGGCGGCCATACGGGGCACGCACGGCGGCCTGGAATGCGGCCTGCTCATCGACAGGATCCCCGACCTTGACTGCGTTTCGCTCGGCCCCGCGGCCGAGGGCATCCACTCGACGGGCGAACGCCTGAACGTCGCCTCGGTCGGCCGCACCTACGACCTTCTGCGCGCCTTTCTTGTCAAGTGCAGACCGTAAAATACACATTTTGTTTGGGAGATCGGATATGAAACGTATTCCGCACAAAGCGGAGATCCTGTGCGTCGGCACCGAACTGCTGATGGGCGACGTGATCAACACCAACGCGGCGTATCTGGCAAAGCGCCTGTCGGCGCTCGGCATCGGCGTGTACCGTCAGGCCGTGGTGGGCGACAACCCCGCGCGCCTGACCGAGGATCTGACCGCCGCCCTTGCCCGCGTCGATCTGGTCGTGCTGACGGGCGGGCTCGGCCCCACCTTCGACGACCTGACCAAAGAGACGGCCGCCGCCGTGTTCGGGCGCACGATGGAACTGCACAAGCCCTCGCTTGACCGCATGACGGCCTACTTTGCCGCCACCGGCCGCACCATGACGAAAAACAACGAAAAGCAGGCCATGATGCCGACGGGCGCCGTCGTGTTCGACAACGACTGCGGCACCGCGCCGGGCCTTTGCCTGGAAGACGGGGCGGGTCGCCTGGCGATCCTGCTGCCCGGCCCGCCCGCCGAAATGGCGGCCATGTTCGAGAGCCGGGTCGAGCCGTTTCTGCGCGCGCGCACCGCGGGCGTGCTGTTCTCGCGCAACGTGCGCATCATGGGCATGGGCGAGAGCGCCGTGGAGGCCGCGCTGCCCGCCGATATCCGCGACAGCAAGAACCCCACCGTGGCGCCCTACTGCGACCCCGGCGAAGTGCGCCTGCGCGTGACCGCGAGAGCCGACGACGAGGCAACGGCAAAGGCCCTTTGCGACGCCATGGTAAAACGCCTGAAATCGACCCCGTTCGGGGACTTTATCTACGCCGTCGATCAGCCCTCGGCCGAGGCGGCCCTGCTGGCGGCGCTGCAAAAACGGGGCATGACCGTGGCCACGGCCGAGTCCTGCACGGGCGGGCTGCTTGCAAAACGCCTGACCGATATCGCGGGCAGTTCCGCCGTGGTGGCGGGCGGCGCCGTGACCTATCAGACCCGCGAAAAGGAGCGCGTGCTCGGCATTCCGCACGACCTGATCGAGCGATATACCGTGGTCAGCGAGCCGGTGGCGCGCGCCATGGCCGAGGCCGCGAGGCGGCTGTTCGACGCCGACGTTGCCATTGCGACGACGGGTTACGCGGGCCCCGGCGGCGGCACCGAACAAGAGCCCGTCGGCACCGTTTACGTGGCCGTGGCGACCCCCGCGGGCACGACCTGCCGCCGCCTGTCGCTCTCTCCGCGCCGTGACCGCGACTACGTTCGCCGCGTGGCCGCTTCCGCGGGTTTCGTCGACGCTCTGCGCGCTCTGGCAACACCGTAACCCCGTTTTTTGCGCCGGCACTTGCATTTTCCGCGCGTTTGTGCTATACTCAAAAGCGGAACAGATACTGTTTCGATCTCATTACACCGGAGGTTTATCATGGCTTGTTTCGTAGCACCCGTCGCCGAGGCGGCGATCGCATCCGTCGCGGTCCTGATCCTGCGCAAAAAGGAGCAGGCAAAAGCGGCCGCGCCCTCTTTGAAAGAGAACGCCGTTGAAACGACCGACAAAGTCGGCTTTTCGAGAAAACTCGGTTGGCTCTGCAAACTGTTGTGGGGCGGCTCGCTGCTGCTGGCGTTCGAGCACGTCTGGCACGGCGAGGTCGTGCCGTGGTTCCCGTTCCTCACGGCCATGTCGGACCCGGACAGAACGGCCGAAATGCTGCACGAGATCGCCACGACCGGCGTCTGCATGGCGCTGCTCATCACGGCGGTATGGGGCGGCATGCTGCTCGTTTCTCACCTGATGGAGAAAAGAGCGCGACAAGGGAACGTTACCGCGAAAGAAGGTGCGGACGCATGACGCTGCTCATCACCGTTTTTGCCGCGATCGTCGTCACGCTCGTCTGGTACCGGCACGCGCCGGAGGACGACATGAAGGTCAGCGTGCTGTGCTGGATGTTCTGGGGCGCTTCGCTGATGTGGCTGGTCGACGCCGTCTTTGAGTTTGCCGAACTGCGCGCGGCCTACTTCACGCCGGAGCCCGCGGACGTGCTCAACGACCTGTTTTTGGGCCTCGCCGTCATCGCGCTCGCCTTGGTCGTGTGGCTCGTGATCCTGCTCGTCAGGGACCCGCGCGGCGTTCTCTTCAAAAAGAAAAAACAATAAAAAGCAATATAAAAAGCCGCCCGACGGGGCGGCTTTTTGCGATATA
>CAMZFG010000165.1 GCA_947306035.1 uncultured Clostridia bacterium
GCCGTCGGGGTCGTTTTGTTTTATTCGGTGCGCAGGGCGATGACGGGGTCTTTCTTGGCCGCGATGCGCGAGGGGATGAGGCCCGCGATCAGGGTCAGGGCCATGCTGACGGCGATCAGTACGAGGCCGCCGAGCCACGGCAGCACCGCGTTGATCTGCTTGATGCCCGACGCGGCGTGGATGATGAGGTTGATGGGCAGGCACAGCACCACGGTGGCGAGAATGCCGATGGCGCCCGCGGCAAAGCCGATGATGAGCGTTTCGGCGTTGAACACCCGCGAAATGTCGCGTTTCGAGGCGCCGATGGCGCGCAGAATGCCGATCTCTTTGGTGCGTTCCAGCACCGAGATATAGGTGATGATGCCGATCATGATCGACGACACCACGAGCGAAATGGAGACAAAGGCGATCAGCACGTAGGAAATGGCGTTGATGATGGTGGTCACCGAGGACATGATCAGGCCGACCAGGTCGGTATATTTGATCTGATCTTCCTCTGCCACGCCGTCGTTGTAGTCCTTGATGCGCTGCTGCCAGCGCTCTTTGGCGGCAAAGTCGGAGGGGTAGATATAGATGGCGCGCAGTGCGTCGCGCCCCGCCGAGGCGCCGAGGGCTTGCAGGTTCTTGTCGAGCGTGGCGTCGGATTTCTGCATGTGGTTGCGGTACAGGGCCGCCTGTTCGGCCTCGGAGAGGGCCGCGTAGTATTCGTCGAAACGGGCGGCCACGGCGGCGTTTTGAAAGTCCTCTTCGTTCGCCAGACGCTCGCTGTATTCGTCGTAGACCGCCTGCGCGAATTTGAGGTTCAGCTCGTCGTCGGAAAGACCGTTGACGTAGTCGCTGACGACCTCGGCGGGCAGGGAGAAGTTCGGGTCGAGGGCGTAGATCAGGTAGGCCCTTTTTGCCGCCGTCGAGGCGTTGGCGACCGAAGCGTCGGCCAGATATTTGCGGTAGTGCGGCCCGCCGCCCACGGCGGGCGCGCTGCGGTCGGGCGGCGTCAGTTCGCCCCGGATGGCCGCCGTTTTCTGCGTGTTGTTGAAAGTTTTGATGACCGTTTCGGTCATGGTGTCAAAGGCGCGCTCCAACTTTTCGTCGGTGGGGTAGATGATGTTGATCAGGCCCATATAGGTGTCGTAGGGCTCGGTGCCGGGCGTCAGCGCCACGCCGTCCAGGCCCATCATGCTCTCAAAGTAGGGCACCTGCATCTGATACGTTTCAAGGGGCGTGTCGGGATCCATGGCGTGCAGCACCGCCGCGGCCGCCAGGTTGGCGGAGCCGCCCGCGAGACTGCCCTGCCCGCGCGAAAAGCCGTACAGACTGACTAAAAAATCGCGTTTTTTCGCGGGGGTGTCGATCGTCTCTGCCACAATGCCGAGCATGGTCTGCATGCGTTCCTCGGTGATCTCGGTGCGAATGGCGGTGTAGGCGCCCGCTTTGCCCGCGTCGTCGAGCGAGGCGAAGTAGGTCGAGAGTTTTTCGGCCTTTTCCGCGTCGGAGAGGGTGTCCGCGTCGTCGATGACGAAGGGCAGGCCCGTGAACACGTCGTGCGTCGGGGCGGCCAACTGCTGGCGCACCACCGCGCTGTCGTTGATGCGTTCGAGCACCGCCTGCGTCAGGGCGCTGGTGTAGCCGATCGACCCCTGAATGGAAGTGGCCGCCGCGCCCTTTTTCGGGGCCACGATGCCCACGACTTTCAGTTCCATGCCGCGGGCGAACAGCGCGGCGGGGTCAAAGGTGTCGTCCTCGCGCTTGTCGCGCCACACGGGCAGGTCGGTCTCGCCCGCCCGGTAGGTGTCGGCGCTTTGCTCGTAGTAGTCGGAGTTATAGACCAGGTTCATGGTCATGCCGACGAAATCGTCGTAGGAAAAACGCATCTCCTCGGTGCGCGGTTCGTAGGGCTCGCCCGTCATCATGGACAGCATCATGGCGGTCAGCTCGTCGGGGTCGCACACGCCGAGCGTGTAGAGCGTCAGGTTGGTGACGGTGTTGTTCTTGTCCACCACCAGCACGAGGTCTTCCGCTTTTTCGGGCCAACTGCCAGAGACGAGGTCGTACTGGTCGTAAACGGTGGGGTTGATGAGTTCGCCGTCTTTGCCCGGCATGATCTCGGTGAAAATGCTGATGACGGTCATGTTCGAGAACACGCCCGGGGCGCTGAACTGCTCGGAGAACTGCGTGATGGCGGGGGAGGGGTTGACCTGCAAAAGCCCGTATTTGTCGGTGCTGCGGTAGATCTGCAGCTGCATATCGTAACTGCGCTGCACGGCGGTGGCGTCGGCTTTGAACTCGTCCCAATGGTCGTTGAGATATTCGTCGAACTCGGCCAGGTGGTTGCGGTCGACGTTGGTCAGCGCCTTGACGAGGTTGTTGATGGAGTCGTCGACGTAAATGACGTCCGGCTCCGGCGTTTTGCGTTCGCCGCCGTTGGTGCTGACCATGGCGGAGAGCACGGCGGAGTAGTCGGCCGCCTCGGCGGTGAGCGAAATGGGATAACTGGTCAGCGTATCTTCCTGTACGGCGTTGATATAGAGGTTGACGCCGTTGGAGAGCGCGAGGATCAGGGCGATGCCGATGATGCCGATGCTGCCCGCGATCGAGACCAGCAGCGTGCGGGTCTTTTTGGTCATCAGGTTGTTCAGGGAAAGCGAGAGCGCCGTAAAGAACGACATGGAGCGGCGCTTCTTTTTCGTTTTGCCCGGTTTTCCGGCAACGGCAACGGCAACGGCGGCGGTCTCTTCGTCGGATACGGCCTCTGCTTCCGCCGCGGGGGTCGGTTCCGCCGCGGGGTCAAAGGGAGCGCTGTCGTCGGTCACGGCGCCGTCGCGCAGGCGCACGATGCGGGTGGAATACCGCTCTGCCAGTTCGGGGTTGTGCGTGACCATGACGACCAGGCGCGTGCGCGAGACCTCTTTTAACAAGTCCATGACCTGCACGCTGGTGGCGGTGTCGAGCGCGCCCGTCGGCTCGTCGCACAAAAGGATCTCGGGGTCGTTGACCAGCGCCCGCGCGATGGCCACGCGCTGCATCTGCCCGCCCGAGAGCTGGTTCGGCCTTTTGCCCATCTGGTCGGCAAGCCCCACCTGCGTCAGCGCCGCCGCGGCGCGTTCGCGCCGCTCCTCACCCGACACGCCGGAAAGGGTCAGCGCCAACTCGACGTTGGCGAGCACCGTCTGGTGCGGGATGAGATTGTAACTCTGAAAGACGAAACCGACGGAGTGGTTGCGATAGGTGTTCCAGTCCGCCTCTTTGAATTCTTTGGTCGAACGGCCGCCGATGACGAGATCGCCCTCGTCGTAGCGGTCAAGACCGCCGAGCACGTTTAAGAGCGTGGTCTTGCCGCAGCCGGAAGGGCCGAGCACGGAAACGAACTCGTGGTCGCGGAACGAAATGCTGACGCCCGCGAGCGCCGTGACGACGGTCTCGCCCGT
>CAMZFG010000166.1 GCA_947306035.1 uncultured Clostridia bacterium
GCGCGGACGGCGCGCCGTGCAGAGCCGTTTTGATGACGGTCGGATCGGCGCCGTTTGACAATGCGACTTGATTTTCAGCGTTCAATATGATATAATGATATAAAGCGTTCGTTACGATCTTCTTTGTCGTGCGCGGAGCGAAGAGCCCCTTTGCCCGTGCGATCTTCTGTGAAAGGATATCCTATGATAAAAGAGTATATATTGCAGAACTGGCCGCTGATACTGGTGTTGTCGGCGTTTGCGATCGCGTTGCATATCACCGTGTTTCTGGATAAACAAACGATCCGGCGGCTGTACGTGTTGATCGCCGGCGTGTTTTTGCTCTCTCTTGTCGTGTTCACGGAATTTGAATACGCGGCGCATACCGACGAGCGCATGCTGCGCGCCGTGCTGATGGCGATCCGATACAGCGCGACCCCCTTTATCGTGGCGCAACTCATCTACACTTTGGTCAAAAAGCAAAGTTGGTATATCTTCATCCCCGCGATCGTGCTGACGGTGATCGACACCGTTTCGATCTTTACGGGCATCGTTTTCCGGGTAGAGCCGGACAACGGTTTTTCGCGCGGCGTGCTCGGCTACCTGCCCTTTGTGATGGCGGGGATCTACTGCGTGATTTTGGTCTATCTGCTTCTCAAACGCAGCAACATGAAATGGATGGAGATCGTGCCCATCTCCTTTCTCGCTTTCGCGCTGCTCTCGCAGCTGGTCTTCCCCTTCATATTCAAAGGCGACTTTTCAAAGATCTTCTGTTCGACCATCGCCGTGGCGCTGTTCGTGTACTACGTGTTTGAGATCTTACAACAGACCAAAAAGGACTCGCTGACGGGGCTGCTCAACCGGTACGCCTATCACGCCGATATATGCAATAATCCCGAAGAGATCACGGCGCTGATCTCGATCGATATGAACGGGCTGAAAGTCCTCAACGACACCGAGGGGCACGCCGCCGGAGACGAGGCGCTGGCAACCCTTGCGTTCTGCTTCCGCCGAGCGCTGCGCAGCAGGCAGTACGGGTACCGGATCGGCGGCGATGAGTTCGTCATTTTGTGCCGCAAGACCTCGGAGCAGGACCTGAAGGCGCTGATCGGGCGCATCGAGTCGAACGTGAGCGAAACGAAATACCGCTGCGCCATCGGTTACAGTTACTCCGCGGACGGCAAAACGCCGGTCGAGGATATACTGCGCGAGTCGGATATGATGATGTATGCCGCCAAAGAACGCTATTATACGGAGTGCGGCAGAGACAGGCGGCACGTATAACAAGCCGCAAAAAAAGCAGCCGTACGGCTGCTTTTTTTGTCCGGTCTTCGGATCAGAACGTCAGTGTAAGTTCGTTTTGGTCAAGGAGTTCCGCATACGGGATGCTTGCGGGGTCGCAGGGACGGCCGTTGAGCGCGGCGGCGGGCCTGCCCGTTTTTTCGCCGTGGAGCGAAACGGTCTTGCCGTGCACCGTGAACGTCACATGAAAGTCCGTCAAAAACCCGTCTTTCGCGGGAGCGACGGTCAGATGATCGTCTCCCGGCTGAATGCCGAACAGGTGGGTGACGACCACCTTCATCAGCACGGCGGCGCTGCCGGTGAACCAGTCGTTCAGGGCGGAGCCGTCCACGTGGATGCGGGGGTTGTAGCAGTAGGCGTTCTGCATGACGAACGGGGTCTTATCCACTTCCCCGTAGGAGATGGGCAGCAATTTTTTCAGCTGCGCGGTCGCCTCGCGCCCGCAGCCGATATGGTACAGCGCCAGCACGGCGAACAGCGCGGCGTGGATGTACGTGCCCGCGTTCTCGGCGGTGCCGGGCGGCAGTTTGCCGATGCGGCCGACGCCTTTGAGATCGGGGGCAAAGGGCACGTCGAACGTGCGATAGCCGTATTTATCGTCCAGTTTTTCGTAGGCGGCGAGGATATCTTTTTCGTACGACGGGTCGTAGAGGTGGGACAGCGCGAAGAAGGAGACCGAGGTCGAGGAGATGCGCGATTTTCCGTCGATATCCGAAAAGCCGCCGATCTCGAACGCGCGGTGGTCGCCCCAGCCGTGCAGCACGCGGCGCTCGCCGTTTTTCTCTTCGATCGCGTAGGCGAACACGCCCCGGCGAATGGTCTGCATGGCCGCCCGGTATTCGGCGATCTTTTGCTCGTGACCGCCCTCTTTTTGCAGCAGGCGGCACAGAAACAGCAGGTTTTCATAGGCCTGCAGCGTGGCCATGACCGAGACGCCGGTGCCGAATTTTTGCCCGGGGTCTTTGGTGTTGCCGAGCGAGTCGATGGCGTCGTTCCAGTCGGCGTAGCGCATACGCACGCAGCCCGTGTCGGGCGCGATGTTGCGCGAGAGGCGATCGGCGACGCGCAACAGGTGGCACAGCACGCTGTCGCGCACCTCGGACCGTTTGATAACGCCGGCCGCCTCGTCGACGATCTCGTAGTAGCCGCAGATCTCGTCAAGCACGGCCGCGTCGCCGGTAAAGCGCAGATAGTAATCGAAGGCGTTGATCATCCAGATGCCCATGTCGATGTAGTCGGCGAGATCCATGGAAGGCAGCACGCCCGGCGTCGGCACCGTGAAGGAACGGGGCGCGCGCCCGTCCGGGAACATGTGGTCGAGCACCATCAGCATTTTGGCGCGGGTGTCCGCGGGGTTCCAGACCTGGCATTGCTCGAGTTGCTGGGCAATGTCCCGATAGCCGATGTTGCCGCCGCCGCCCATATCTTTGCCGAGCGCGCAGATATTGACCTGATACTGCACCTTGCGCAAAAACGCGGTCAGCGTTCCGGCGGAGAACGGCACGTTCTCGACGCCCCCGATCTCAAAGGAAAGACTGCTCTTCATGGGCCGGTCGATCGCCCGGAACTTTTCGTCGACGATCGCGCCGGACAGGGCGGCTTTGTCGTTGGAGAGGGCAAAACGGTACTCCACGCGGGCGGGGCCGGAGAGCGACAGCGTCATCACGTCGCCGGCGACGGCGTAGTCGTTGAAGGCCGTGCAATGGATGGGATCGTCGATTTTGCAAAGCCGCGCGACTTTGGCGTTGTTGACGTTGTAATTGGTGCCGCCGTTGAACTGCGCCCGGCTGGTGGTCTGCTCGCGGTACAGCACGTCGCACCCTTCCGCGGCGGTCTGCCGGATGCCGAGGTGAAAGACGTCGCAGTCCTTGCGGTTGCCCTCGGTCACGTAAAACGCGATCGTTTCGGGATCGACGACCCTGCCCTCTTTGAAATAGCGGTACCACAGCGCGTGGTGGTTGTTGTCGTTGCGCAGATACGGATTGAAATAGGAAGAAACGGTCACCTCGCGCGGCGCGTCGCCGTCCGGCAGGATCGCCAGCGAAAAGTGCAATTCCTTATCTTCGGAGATAAAGGCGCGCAGCGCGAACGTCAGCCCCTCGATCTCGGTAAAATAGTACACGGCGTTGTCGGCAAA
>CAMZFG010000167.1 GCA_947306035.1 uncultured Clostridia bacterium
TCACGGGTGATGTCGAACTCTTTGCCCACTTCTTCCAGCGTGCGGGTGCGGCCGTCGTACAGGCCGAAACGCAGTTTGATAACGTGCGCCTCGCGGGGGGTCAGCGTGTTCAGTTCCCGCTCGATGACCTCGCGCAGAATGGTGTCGCTGGCGGAGTCGGCGGGCGACGGCGTATCCTCGTCGGGAATGAAGTCGCCGAGGTGGCTGTCTTCCTCTTCGCCGATCGGCGTTTCCAGCGAGACGGGATCGAGCGAGATCTTCATGATCTCACGCACGCGGTCGGCGCTCATGCCCATCTTTTCGCCGATCTCGGCGGGCGTGGCCTCGCGGCCGAGTTCCTGCAGGATCTGCCGCTGATAGCGGTTGAATTTGTGAATGGTCTCGACCATATGTACGGGGATGCGGATGGTGCGCGCCTGGTCGGCGATGGCGCGGGTGATGGCCTGCCGGATCCACCAGGTGGCGTAGGTGGAGAATTTGTAACCCTTGGTGTAGTCGAACTTGTCCACCGCTTTCATCAGGCCGAGGTTGCCCTCCTGGATCAGATCGAGGAAGAACATGCCCTTGCCCACGTACCGCTTGGCAATGCTGACGACCAGACGCAGGTTGGCCTCGACCAGTTCGGTCTTGGCGCTCTCGTCGCCCTCGGCCATGCGGCCCGCCAGATCTTTTTCGCGCTCCGGCGTGAGCAGCGGCACTTTGCCGATCTCTTTGAGATACATGCGCACCGGGTCGTCGATGGCAAGGCCTTCCTGCTCCAGGATGCGCTCCATATTCTCGCCGCCGCCGAAGTGCTCGACCTCGTCCTCGATGGCGCTCATCTCGGGAGAAGGCGGCAATTCGCCGTACAACGTGGCCAGCGAATCGGCGTCCGCGTCGTTTTCGTAGTCGATGGTCTCCATGACGTCGTCGAGTTCGCTGAGGGACAGTTCGCCCTTTTTGTTTTTATCCAGCAGTTCCTTGACGTCGACCTTTTTCTCTTCTTCCCGGTACGACTCCTCGTTCTCTTCGTTCTCCTCGTTTTCATCCTCGAGCGTAGGATCGCCGGTCTCTTCCTCTTCTTCGGTCATGCGTTTTTCTTCTTCCATAATGAACCTCCGTTATTGATTTTGCTTTTTCTTTTTCAACTGTTCCCTGCGGCGCGCCACTTCGCTTTGCAGATCGGTCGCCGCGCGCTGTTCGTGCTTGTCGCGCAGCCATGCGGCATAGCGGGCAAGCACCGTTTCGTCGTTTTCGGTCATCTGCTGGCGTTCCTGCCGCAGGTAGGTCAACCGCCCCATTTCGTCCGGTGAAAAGACGGCGCCGAGCAGGTCAAAACTGAACCCGTCCGGGGACTTTTGCAGTTCCATGACGGTGTTGAACACGCGGCGGTCAAAGGCGGTGATAAAGTCCTCTTCGGTCAGGGGGACGCGCCCCGCCGCCACGGCCTCTCGGTTCTCGTCCCGCAGCAGCAGGAGCCCCAACACCACGGACTCCGCCGTGGCGGCGTCCGGATTGCGGACTGCCTCCGGGTTGACGCGATCGCCGAATCCAACGGCGGAAAGGCGCGCCTCGCGGCTGTCTTTTTCGCGTTGTTCGCGCACGTAACGGGTGCGCGCGCGCTTGACGTCGTTGGCAAGACTTTCGGGCGAAACGCCGAGCCGTTCGGCGGCGGCCTTGACGTACAGTTCCCGCGCCACCGACGAGGGCGTTTCGGCGATCATGTCCACCAGTTCGCGAGAAGCGCGCAGTTTGCCGTCACCGGTGTTGATATCGTACCGTGACAGGGCTTTTTCCATTTTGAAGTCGAAAGCCGTGTCGCTTTTACCGAGCAGGGCGCGAAAGGCGTCGGCGCCGTTTTTGCGGATGAACTCGTCGGCGTCTTTGGCGCCGGTCAGTTTCAGCACCCGCACGGGCAGCCCCACCTCGTCGAGCAGGCGCATGGCCTTGTCCGCCGCTTTCTGCCCCGCCTCGTCGCTGTCGTAATTGAGAATGACGCGTTTGGTATAGCGGGCGAGCAGACGCGCGTGATCCTGCGTGATGGCGGTGCCCAGCGTGGCGACCGCGTTGGTAAATCCGGCCGCCTGTATGGCGATGGTATCCATATACCCCTCGCACACGATCATTTCCTCGGCGCAGGCGTGACGGGCGTAGTTGAGACCGAACAGCACGCGGCTCTTTTTGAAGCCGGGCGTGTCGGCGGAATTGAGATATTTCGGTTTGCTGTCGTCCATGACCCGCCCGCCGAACGCCACGATATTGCCCGTGGTATCGATGACGGGAAACATGATGCGGTTGCGGAACAGATCGTAAAGCGTGTCGGAACGCTGCGAACGACCGGCGAGAAAGCCCACCGTCATCTCGGTATCGGTGTAGCCGGCCTCGCGCAGACGGCGGGTCAGGGCGGTGAAATCGTTGGGGGCAAATCCCAGGCCGAAGTGCTTGATGACCGCGCCGGAGAGCGCGCGCTTTTCGGTGAGATAGGCAAGCCCTTCCCTGCCCACGGTCGGATCGAACAGGCAGCTGCGGAAGAATTTGGCCGCTTCCAGGTTCATCTCGTAAATACGCTTGCGCGGCACGAGCGGCCGCTCGTCGGGACGGGTGTCGTGCGGCACGGTCACGCCGACCCGCGCGCCGAGAAATTCCACGGCGCCCACGTAGTCGAGATTTTCTATTTTTTGAATGAACGTGATCACGTTGCCGCCCGCGCCGCAGCCGAAACAGTAAAAACTGCTGGTGGCGGGAAAAACGGTGAAAGACGGGGTCTTTTCGCTGTGGAACGGGCACAGACCGTTGCGGTTGCTGCCCGCCCGCTTGAGCGTGACGTAAGAACCGACCACGTCCTCGATATCGTTGCGGCGTATGATCTCGTCGACGACTTCTCTCGGTATCATTTGACGCGCCACACCTCCGGAATGAAATGCTGCCGGAAGCACTCGATGGCGTAGCGATCCGTCATGCAGGAAAGGTGGTCGCACACGCACCGTTTGACCCCTTCCGCCTCCACGTTGCGGCGGTAAAGGGCGGGCAGTTCGTCGGGGTGCTCCTCAAAGTAGCCGAACAACTGCGCCAGCATGCTCTTGGCTTTGACCTCTTCGACCTTGGCGACGTTGTCGCGGTAGACGCGGGCAAAGAGAAAGTCACGCAGCGCGTCGGTGGCCGCCTGGATCTCCGGCTCCATCTGAACGGTCGGTTTGCCGTCGCTGGCGCGGAGAATGGAAGTGACCATGGTGTTGATGCGCTCACCGTGCGTCTCGCCGAGCGCGGCGCGCAGATCGGCGGGGATCTCCTCCTGCCGCAGAATGCCGGCGCGGAGCGCGTCGTCGATGTCGTGATTGATGTAGGCGATGCGGTCGGCATAGCGGATCAGCACGCCCTCCAGCGTCACCGGCATAACGTCGCCGGAATGGTGGGCGATGCCGTCGCGCACCTCAAAAG
>CAMZFG010000168.1 GCA_947306035.1 uncultured Clostridia bacterium
TCGCCTTCCCCCGTCGGCACTCGCCGTGCCGCCGCCCTGCGGGTTCGACTGCGCCTGCGGCTCCGCTCAGGATGACGCGGCGGAAATGCAATGCGCTTGCTGACGGCCTTCCCCCGCCGGGGGAAGGTGGCACGGCTTGCCGTGACGGATGAGGGCAAAAAAGAAAAGACACCCTCATTCGTCGCCTGTTCGGCGACACCTTCCCCCTCGGGGCCGAGGGGGGAAGGCTGTGCAGCCGCAACGCGTCCCCTCTCCCGAAATGTGTCCGAATTCTTGCCGTCACGGACAAAAAAGCCCCGAAAATGTGTCGGGTTCATTGCCCTTTTGCCGTTCGGCAATCAAACCGAAAAATTTTGCCGCAAATTTTCAAAAAAGGGTTGACATTTGCCGCGCGGGGTGGTATCCTGCGGGTGACAATGTTGAAAGGAAGACCGCTTTTGCGGCAAGCATAATGGAACTCCCCTTTCTTGTCAATCAGGTTCTGACTGACAAACAGGCCACGGCGTTTCTTGCCATCAACACTGCTGACGATCCCATGCTCTTTGCCGTCGTGGGAGATATCGCGCCTGACAATCGTTACGGCAAAACCGCGCTGTGCGTCACGGCAAAGCGTGTTTTCGTATTTGATCTGAACACCGAACAAATCTCGAATACGGTCGAATTTGCCGACGCCGAGCGCATTTACGTCAAGCGGCTGTACGGCAACGGCCTGTTGCGTGCCACGATGAAAGACGGGCAGAAGAAAGACATCTTCCGCTTCACTTTTACCGTGGTCGCTTTTTGTGATGCGGCGGTCGATTTTATCGAGAACATCGGCAAAGAGACGCCCGTGGACGACGCCATGGAGCCGGTGCGCAACCTGTACGAAAAGCAGAACCTCATCTGCCCCCGCTGCGGCCGCATCCTCTACGCGCCGGGCGTACCCTGCACGCACTGTATGCGCCGGGGACGTCTGTTCCGTCAGTTCGGCGGCTACTTAAAGCCGGAGTGGCCCATTCTCATCATCTCGCTCTTTATCTCCATCGTCACCACGTCCATGGGCCTTGTCACGCCGCTTCTGACCAAGCAGTTGGTGGACGACATCCTGCCCAACAAAAAAGCGCAGATGCTGCTGTACGTGGGCATCTTTCTCGTCTGCCTGCACATCACGCGCTTTTTGCTGGCGGGCATTCGCGGCTACATGCTGCGGCGGTCGGGCGACCGCATGCTGGCGCGCATGCGCTGCGACGTCTATGAAAAGGCCCAGCACCTGCCCATGCGCTTTTACGACAAGACCAGCACCGGCGCCGTCATCAACCGCATCAACGGCGACACCGCGACGCTGCAATCCTTCATGCTGCGCGTGACGCAGGAAGTGGTGGTGCAGTTTTTCAAAATGGTGGGCATCATCGTGGTCATGCTGGTCATGAACCCCAAACTGACGCTGCTCTCGCTCATTCCCGTGCCGCTCATCGTGGTGGGCGCGCGCATTTTCCGCAAAAAGATCTGGCCCTTCTACCTGCGTCTGTGGCTGCGCAACTCGGCCGTGACCTCGGTGCTGACCGACACCATTCCGGGCATCCGCGTGGTCAAGTCGTTCGCCAGCGAGAAAAAGGCCACCGAGCACTTCGGCGAAAAGGTGGACGACTGGCTCGCTACGGATATCCGCACCGGTAAAATACAGAACATCTACTCCGCCACGGTCAACGCCCTGGTCGCCGTGGGCACGGTCGCCATCTGGATCTTCGGCGGCGGCGCTCTGATCGACGGCACGGCTACCGGCACCCTGACGGTCGGTCTTTTGGTCGCCTTTATCAACTACGCCTCCATGTTCTACGAGCCGGTCAACTTCTTTGCCAACTTCTCCGACACCACGCAGAGTGCCATGACCTCGACCGAGCGCATCATGGATATCCTCGACGCCGAGCCGGAGCACGACCTCGGTAAAGGCAACACCAACGCCGACATGGGCGGGCGCATCGAGTTCAAAAACGTCAACTTCTCCTTTGACCGCGCCAAAAAGGTGCTGTCCGACATCAATTTGGTGATCGAGCCCGGCGACATCGTGGGCATCGTGGGCACCACGGGCTCCGGCAAATCGACGCTGGTCAACCTGCTTTTGCGGTACTACGACCACTACGAAGGGCTCATTACCGTGGACGGCGTGGACATTCGCAAGATCGACATGGAATATTACCGCTCGCACATCGGTTACGTGCAGCAGGAACCCATGATGTTCTTCGACACCATCTATAACAACATCGCCTACGGCGAGGGGCACTTCTCCATCGACGAGGTCATCAACGCCGCCGACATCGCCAACGCGCACGAGTTCATCGTGCGCAAACCGAACGGCTACGACTCGGTCATCGGCGAGCGCGGCGTGGGCCTTTCGGGCGGCGAGCGCCAGCGCATCTCCATCGCCCGCGCCATGCTGCGCAACCCCAAAATGCTGGTCTTTGACGAGGCGACCGCCTCCGTGGACTCCGAGACGGAGCACCTGATACAGGAAGCCATCGAGCATCTCATCAGCGGACGGACGACCATCATGATCGCGCACCGCCTGTCCACCCTGTCCAAAGCCAACAAGATCGTGGTGGTGGACAACGGCAAGATCATCGAGTGCGGCCCGCCCGAAGAACTGCTGGCAAAGAAAGGCAAGTACTACAAACTGGTGCAGATCCAGTCCATGTCCGACAAGGTGACGGCCAAGCGCCGCGCCGCGAACTTTGACGAATAAGGGGGTGTGTGCCGTGAACGAAAACGAGACCCAAAGCACGGAGTTCGTGCCGCTGCCGAAAGCGTCCAACCGCTTTTACGTCGACCGATATACCGCGACCATTGAACGTACCGATATGTATCTGGTGCGCGTAACGGCCAAAAAAGACGGCAAGGTCTACGAAGACCTCGAACCCCGCCGCCTGTTCCCCGTGACCAACCCCGATATGTACATCACCCTGCTCGACAAGGACGAAAAGGAGATCGCTTTCGTGCGCGATTTCAAGGAACTGGACGAGGCCTCTGCCGACGCCCTGCGCGCCTGCTTTGTCGACTACTACCGCATCCCGCGCATCACCGCCATCACCAAGAGCGAGTATAAGTTCGGCATTCTCTTCTGGTCGTCCGAGACCGACCGCGGCCCCGTGCGCTTTCGCATCAGCAACGTGCGCCACGACCTCTTGCGCATGGGCGACCGCGTGCTGATCCGCGACAGCAACGACAACCGCTACGAGATCCCCGACGTCAAACAGCTCGACAAGCAAAGCGCCTCGATCCTGTTTGCGTGGATGTGAAGAAAAAAGCCGCCCCGTTGGGCGGCTTTTTCAGTGAAATATGCCGCTTTGCGGCATGTGAAATGTCCTGCGGACGTGAAATCCGCTGCGCGGGTGAAATACGCCCCGCGGGCGTGTGATATGTCAGCGACAGACGGCTCCTTA
>CAMZFG010000169.1 GCA_947306035.1 uncultured Clostridia bacterium
GCCAAAGAACGACCGCAGCCACGGCGTTTTGCAACCGTCCCCCGGACGGGGGAAGGCTTTTTTGCGCGTGCGGTCACACGCCGGCAAACAAAAAAAGGACGGGCGAGCCGTCCTTTTTTCATCATTCCCTTTTTTACCGCCCGAAATAGCAGAGGCCCCAGAAGTAGACCAGCAGGGCGTACAGCACGAACAGAATGGCGTTGAGCGCCAGGCGGCGGTGGGTCTTGCGATCCAGAATGGAAGTGATAAAGGCCACGATATAGGCCACGGTGGTGCAGGTGCCGAGCAGCAGGGCCACCACCGACAGGGCAAAGAACACCGTGGAAAGCGCCGAGGCGCCCACGCGGAAGGCGATGAGCATTTCGATGAACACGAACAGCGCCAGCACCGCCGCGAGAATGCCCGGCAGCACGTAGCGAAAACTCTGCTCTTCCTCGTCTTCGAGGTCTTTTCTGCGCGTGCACCAGCGGAACACGCCGTAAACGCCCATCAGCAGGAACACGCCGCTGAGCGTCACCATGGCGCCGAACAGCGCGTTGATTATGCCCTTGGCATAGTAAAACGGCAGCGGCACAAAGGTCTGCCCCTCGGCCGTCACCGCGGCGATGACTTTGCCGTTTTCGTCAAGCAGGAATTGCAGCGCCGCCGTGCCGTCGTCCTCGTCCGCGTCGGCAAACACGCCCGGCGCGATCTGCCGGTAGCGCTTGTCGCCGAAATGCAGAAAACCGTCCTTTTCGGCGGTGCAGTCCGTCACGTTGTGCATGACGTCAATGCGCCCGACGAAGGTGCGCACCTCGCCCGTCGCGTCGTTGTAGGCGCCGCGGAACTTTTTGAGGTCGATCAGGTCGCCTTCCGGCAAGTCGTCCACGGAAGCGGCCGCGCCGCACAGGGCGGCGGGAAAACCGGTCAGTTTGCTCTCCCCCACGTTGGTCAGCACCAGCGCGCCCTGCCCCGCCGCGGGGTCAAAGGCCAGAGAAGCCGCAAAAAACCCGGTTTGTCCGCGGCTGACGTAACAGGCGCCCTGTTTTACAAATCCGGGCGTCGCGGGCGTAAAAACGCCGTTTTTGAGCCCCACGAACAGTTCTGCGCGGTACGCGTCTGGCAAAACGTCGCTCCGGCCGCCGTACAGCAGGAATTCCAGCCACAAAGAGAGATCCGCCGCCGAGGAGCGGGCGCCGCACGCCGGATAGAGGCCGGAATAGCGCCGCCATTTGCGCTCGCCGTCGAATTGGCCGCCGCCGACCGACTTGTAGCCCACCGCGTCGCGCTCCGTGGCGCTGTCGACCGTGGGGTCGAGCACGGTGTGGGTCATGCCGAGGGGAGCGAGGATATGCTCCGTCGCGTAGGAGACGTAATCCATGCCCGTGACGCACTCCACCACGTAGGCCGCGAGCGTCACGCCGAAGGGCGAGGTGATATAGCAGGTGCCGGGCGCCACCACCTGTTCGGGGATATCGGAGAGCAGCGCCTCTTCAAGACTTTCAAAACGGTAGGCGTCGGAGCGGAACCACGCGTCGAAAATGCGGCCGCCGAAACCGGCGCGGCCGGTCAGCAGGTGACGGGTGCTGACGGGATAGGTCAGACCCAGTTTAGCCATGAAATCGGCGGGCAGATAGGCGGCGATGTCGCGGTCGAGGTCGAGCGAGCCCGCCGCGGACAACTGCAGGGCGGCCACCGCCACGAAGCCGGTCGAAAGTTCCCCGATCTCAAACACCGTGTCGGTGGTGACGGGGCTGCGCTCGTCCAGATCGGCATAGCCGAAGCCCTCGGCCAGCACCACCGTGCCGCCGCGCAGCACGATGACGGCCGCGCCGGGCGTGTCGACGCCCACGGTATCTCCCACGGCGGCCTCAACGGCGGCCACGGCGGGGTCGTGCGCCTCCGCGGCAAAAGCGGGCAGCAGCGCGCCGACCGTCAGCAGCAAGACGAGCAGCAAAAGCGATATTCTCCTCACGCGCACGCGCCCCCTTCCCTTTTGTGAGTATAACACAGTATAGCACATTTCGCGTGCTTTTGCAAGAAAAACGAAAAATTCTTGCGTTCAGTATCGACCGCGCGGCGCCCGCGCATTCAAAAAAAGAAGACCCGACCGCAAAAAAACGGTCGGGATCGTCTCACAGCGCGGCCAGAACGGCGCGCACGAGTTGTTCTTCGGCTTCGTCGGCGTTCTTGGCGTCAATGCCGCACCCGGCGGCCCGCTTGTGCCCGCCGCCGCCGAACACGGCGGCTATCGCGGAAACGTCGATATCCGTGTTGGCGCGCAGCGACACGTGATAGGAGCCGCCCGGCTCCGGCTGACGGAGCGATGCGGCCACGTCCACGCCCGCCACGCTCCGCGCCATATCGATCAGCGTGGTGAGGTTTTCTTCTTCCAGCGCAAGCGATGCTTTTACCTCGTAGGGCATGGTGACGACGGCCACGCGCCCCTCGGCGTAAAAGTGCAGGCGGTCGAAGCCGGCTTTTTCGGCCAGCAGCGTTTTATAGGGCTTGCTGTCGAACAGGCGGCGGTTGATCTCGGCGGTGTCGATGCCCGTTTCGACCAGCGCCGCGGCGCGCAGGTGCGTCTCTTTGGTGGTGTTGGAAAAGCGGAAACAGCCCGTGTCCGCGCTGATGGCGGCGTACAGCAGTTCGGCCGAGCGGGGCGGCATTTCCACGCCCGAGGCGGCGATCAGGTCGTAAACGATCTCGCCGGCTGCGGCGGCTGCGGGGCGGATATAATGGTCGGCATAGGGCGTGCCTTTGCCGTGGTGATCGATCATCAGCGTCACGCGGTCGCCGAATGTTTCAAACAGGTGGCCGAGTTGCGCCGGAGACGGGGTATCCACCGTGATGACGCGCGCGTTTTTGAACGCGGCGGGCAAGGCGGTCTGGCGCGTGCTCTCCTGCAGGCCGTCGGAGAGAAAGCGGAGATACTCCGGCACCTCGTCCTCGGAAAGGCAGAAGGCGGGACTGCCCATGGCCGACAGCCACAGCGACAGGGCGAAGGCGGAGCCCACCGCGTCGCCGTCCGGCCGCACATGGAACAGCACGACCGTGGGGGCGGGGACGCGCAGTATATCGATGACTTCCCTCTCTGTCAGGGCGCGAAAGTCAGTTTTCATGTTTTTCCTCTTTCTCCTCTGCCGGTTCCGGCTCGGGATCGCTGATGGTGATGCTGTTCAGCAGTTCGGAAATGTGCGCGCCGTAGGCGATGGAAGTATCCTCGACGAAGGTCAGTTCCGGCGTCTGCCGCAGATCCATGCGCCGCGCCACCTGCCCGCGAATGAAACCCGCCGAAGAAGCAAGCCCCTCTTTGACGGCTTTTTTGTCGCCCCGCAGCACGGAGTAAAAGATCTTGGCGTATTTGAGATCGGCCGTCACTTCGGCGCCCGTCACGCTGATGAA
>CAMZFG010000170.1 GCA_947306035.1 uncultured Clostridia bacterium
TCGCGCAGGATGCTCTGGCAGGAAGCGGACACCAAAAAGTATTGCTGTGACAGGCGCAGCAGTTTGCCCTCGGTGTGGTTGTCGGCGGGATAAAGCACCTTGGTGATGAGTTCCGCGTCGTTGCTCTCCTGCATGGCTTGTGCATACTGCCCCTGCGAGAAGAGCCCCATATTGAAGCTTTGGGTGTTCTGCGCCCGCCACAGGCGCAGCTGCGAAACGGCGCGGCTGTCGCCGCCGGAGATCATCATGTCGCAGGGCACGGCCTCGACCTCTTCCCCGCCCTCGTAGGCGATGTCGAGGTGACCGTCTTTCCATTCTTCCCGCACGCGGCCGCCGAAGCGGACTTTATAGACGCGGTCGGTGCGCGGCACCAGCCACACCTCGCCGCCGGGCAGCCAGTTGTCGGGCAGTTCCACCTGCATACCGTCTACGATGCCCTGCTTGAAAAGCCCGTAGCGGTAGCACAGCGAAAAGCCCGTGGCCGGGTAGTTCTGCGAGGCCAGCGCGTCCATATAGCAGGCGGCAAGACGGCCGAGACCGCCGTTGCCGAGGCCCGCGTCCGGCTCGCATTCGTACACGTCGTCAAGATTGAAGCCCATGTCCGAGAGCGCCTCGCGGTACGCGTTCTGCAGGCCGAGGTTGCACAGGTTGTTTTTCAGCGACCGGCCGAGCAGAAATTCCATGCATATATAGTAGACGCGCTTGGCGCCCGCGGCGTTGACCTGTTCTTTGAAGCGCATGCGCTTTTCGGTCAGAATGTTGCGCACGGTCAGGGCCGCTGCCTGATAGATCTGCTCGCGCGACGCCTCGGCGGGCGTGGCGCCGAAATGGCGGCTCAAAACTTCTTTGATATTGCGTTGTACTTCCTTGGCGCCGGGTTTGAAATTCATGGTTCGCTCCTTGTCTTTTTGCGTCAGTTGAGTGTGTTATACAGATCGGCGTAAGAGGCGGCCGACCGCTCCCAGGAAAAATCGACCCGCATGATCTTTTTGACAAAGCGGGCGCGGCGCGCGCTGTCGCGCCACAGTTCGACGGCGGCCAACGTGCGTTCGAGCAGTTCGTCGGCGCTGTAATTGGCAAAAGTAAACCCGTTGCCGTGCATGTCGCCGTTTTCGTCTTCGTAATAGCCGTGAATGGAGTCGGCCAGGCCCCCCGTTTCGTGAATAACGGGAATGGCGCCGTAGCGGGACGCGATCATCTGCGAAAGCCCGCAGGGCTCGGTGCGCGACGGCATGAGGAACAGGTCGGCCGCGGCGTAAATGCGCTTGGCGAGGTCGCGGTCGTAGCGCAGCAGCGCCCGCACCTGACGGGGGTACTGCTCGGCCAGTTCGGCGAAGAAGCGCTCGTAGGTCTCGTCGCCGCGCCCCAGCACCACCAACTGCACGGGGTGTTCGCCGACCAGACGCCCGGCAACGGCCGCCAGCAGGTCGAGCCCCTTGTGCGACACAAGGCGCGAGACGACGGCCAGCAGCGGGATATCGGCCGAAACGGGCAGATCCAGATTTTTCTGCAGCGCCAGTTTGTTCTCCGTTTTGGGCGCGGGTCTTTGCCAGTTGTAGCGGGCGGCGATGACCGGGTCGGTGCCCGGATTGTAGTAGGCGCAGTCGATGCCGTTGAGAATGCCGGAGAGTTTGCCGCGGTTCTCGCGCAGCACGCCGTCAAGCCCCCGCCCGAACGCGGGCGTGCAGATCTCCTCGGCATAGCGCGGGCTGACGGTGGTCACCCGGTCGGCGGTCACGATAGCCGCTTTCATCAGGTTGATGCCGCCGCCGAAATCCATGCGGTCGTACTGGTCGTAATCGAGGGCGAACACGTCGCCGAGAATGCCGAAGTGGTACTGCCCCTGGTACTCGATGTTGTGGATGGTGAACACCGTTCTGATCTTTTCGTACCCGGGCCGCCGGCGAAAGATGCAGTCGAGATAGACCGGGATCAGCGCCGTCTGCCAGTCGTTGACGTGCAGCACGTCCGGGAAAAACCCGAGTTCGCCGAGCGACGCCAGCACCGCCATGCAGAAGTAGGCGAAGCGTTCTCCGTCGTCGTAGTGACCGTACAGGCCCTCGCGGCGGAAATAGTATTCGTTATCGATAAAATAGTAGGTCACGCCGCCCTTTTTGAGGGACTTGACGCCGCAGTAGAGTTGACGCCAGGCCAGCGGCACCGTAAAGACGCGCTCCGTCTTCATGCGTCGGCGCCACTCGTCGCCGACGGCGCCGTACAGCGGCAGCACGACGCGCACGTCGTTCTCCTTGTCTTCGGCCAGCGCCGCGGGCAGCGAGCCCGCCACGTCGCCGAGCCCGCCCGTGGCGGCAAACGGCATGGCCTCGGAACAGGCAAACAGAATTTTTTTCATACTTCCCTCCCGGAATACGTCACACCGTCATACCCTTGCCGATATAGAACGGCAGCGTTTCGTGGCCGCACAGTTCGCGGCCGTCGCGTATGACGACGTTCTTGTCGGTGATCACGCCGCAAAGCCGGGCGTTTTCGCCCACGATGGTATCCTGCATGAGAATGGCGTTGCGGATCTTGGCGCCGCGGCCCACTTTGACGCCGCGGAACAGAATGGAGTTTTCGACCTCGCCCTCGATGACGCAACCGTCCGCCACCAGCGAACCCGCCACGCGGCAGCCCGGCACGTACCGGGTCGGGGCGGAGTTGCGGATCTTGGTGAAGATGGGCTGATCGTGCCGGTAAAACAGGCGCACGCGCTCGTCGTGATCGAGCAGGCGCATGGAAGCGGCGAAATAACTCGCCAGCGAATGCACGCGGGCAAAGAACCCGTCGTACTCGTAGGTGAAGATGCGGGCGTGCTCGCAGTTCCGCCGGACGACGTCGCGGTAAAAACTGCGGTAGCCGTGCGAAACGGCGCTCTGCACCGCCTGCTGCAGATAGGTGCGGCGCACCAGCAGGATGTCGGTGCATACGCTGATCCTGCCCGTTTGCCCCGCGTAGGGCGCGATGTCGACAAGGCGCCCTTCCCGATCGGTCACGGGCACCTCGGCGTTGCGGTCCACGGTGTTCTCCCCCGCCGTCACGACGGCGGTGACGAGGGTGACGTCCGCGCCGCGCGCCTCGTGCGCGGCCATGACGGGCTGCAGATCGACGTTGCAGATGACGTCGCAGTCCGAGAGCACCATGGTGTCCTCGGTGCAGCGGTCGATAAAGTTCATCACGCCCATCAGCGCCTCAAGGCGCGTGGTATAGAGCCGACCCGCCGTGGCGTTGTCGTAGGCGGTGATGAAGGGGGGCAGGATCTTGATGCCGCCCTGCCGCCGCGCGAGATCCCAGTCTTTGCCGTT
>CAMZFG010000171.1 GCA_947306035.1 uncultured Clostridia bacterium
CGTTTGTCTGGACGGCTCGAAAGGCAGATTTTTCGTCAGCCCCTCGACGGCTTCCTTGATATTGACGGTATAGTGTTGGATGCCGAGGTGCGCGACCAGCAGTCTGGCCGCGTCGATATCGGCCTGTACGCCGCAGGGCATCAGCACGCCGATCACGCGCCCGACGCCGAGCGCCTCGACGCAGAGGGCGGCCGTGACGGAACTGTCTTTGCCGCCGGAAATGCCCACGATCGCGTTGCAGTCCGCGCCGTTCTCGGCGAAGAACGCCCGTATCCACCGCACGCAGTCGTCTTTTACCTTTTGCGCGTCAAACATGATAAAACCTCCGTCAGCGGCCGAGCCCTGCTTCCAGCCGGCCCATGATCTCTTGGTATGCGTCCTCGACGCCGCCGAGATCGCGGCGGAAGCGGTCTTTATCCAGCTTTTTGCCCGTGGCCGTATCCCACAGGCGGCAGGTGTCGGGGCTGATCTCGTCGGCCAGCACGATCGTGCCGTCAAGAAGGCGCCCGAATTCCAGTTTGAAATCGACCAGCGTGACGCCGCAGGACAGCCAGAACTCTTTTAAGATCTCGTTGATGCGAAAGGCGTAGGTCTTGATCGTTTCGATCTCCTCACGGGTCGCCAGTTTCAGGGCGACGGCGTGATAGGCGTTGATCAGCGGGTCGCCGAGCGCGTCGTTCTTGTAGGAGAACTCGACGGTCGGGCTGTCGAACACGATGCCCTCCTCGGTGCCGTAGCGTTTGGCGAACGAGCCCGCGGAGATGTTCCTGACGATGACTTCAAGCGGCACGATGGTCACCTTTTTGACCACGGTATCCCGCTCGCCGATCTCCCTTACGTAGTGCGTCGGCACGCCGCGCTGTTCCAGCAGGCACATCAGGGCGTTGCTCATGCGGTTGTTGATGACGCCCTTGCCGACGATGGTGCCTTTTTTCAGGCCGTTGAACGCCGTGGCGTCGTCCTTGTAGGAGACGATCAGCAGCGCCGGGTCGTCGGTCGCGTAGACTTTTTTGGCTTTGCCCTCGTAGATCTGTTGCTTCTTTTCCATACTGCACCTCATATTGTTTTATTTTCCGCTGTCGCCGTAGTTGGACAGCACGCGCGCGGAAGGATCGTTCACGTCGCACCCCCGCCATGCCTTGTTCGGCATCCAGAAGTCGACGATCATGCCGGATTGTCCCGGGTAGTATTTTTCGAATATCTCGCGATACAAGAGCGCCTCTTTGGTGAACGGGCGCGCGTGCGCGTATCGCAAACGCCCCGCCTCGAACGCCTCGTCGGTATAGCGCGTTTCGGCAAACGCCTTTAAGTCGTCCACCATGGAGTGACCGACGGCGTCGGAGAACGCGGCTTTCTCGCGCCAGAGGATGTCGTCCGGCAAAAGCCCCTGCCCCTCGAACGCGTGGCGCAGGAGGTATTTGCCCTTGCCGTAGCGGTTTAATTTAACGGCGGGGTCGAGCGCCATGACGTACCGCACGAAATCGAGGTCGCCGAACGGCACCCGCGCTTCGAGCGAGTTGACCGAAATGCAGCGGTCGGCGCGCAGCACGTCGTACATGTGCAGCTCGCGCACGCGCTTTTCGGCCTCCTTCTGGAACGCCGCCGCGTCGGGCGCGAAATCGGTGTATTTGTAGCCGAACAACTCGTCCGAGATCTCGCCCGTCAGCAGCACGCGGATATCCGTCGTTTCGTGAATAGCGCGGCAGACCAGGTACATACCCATACTGGCGCGGATGGTGGTGATATCGTAGGTGCCGAGCAGTTCGATCACCCGTTCGAGGTTGGCGATCACGTCTTCCGGCGTCATATAGACCTCGGTGTGATCGGCGCCGATAAAATCGGCGACCTGCCGCGCGTATTTGAGATCGATCGCGTCCTTCTCCATACCGATCGCAAACGTTCTGATCGGTTTATCGCTCGCGCGCGCGGCAATGGCGCAGACCAGCGAAGAATCAAGGCCGCCCGAGAGCAGAAAACCCACTTTGGCGTCGGCGACAAGGCGCTTTCTGACGCCCGCGATCAGTTTTTCGCGAATGCGGCGGCAGGCCGTTTCCACGTCGTCACGGCAGACCGCCGACACCGCCGTCATATCCGCATAACGGATAAAGCGGCCGCCCCGGTAGTAATGCCCCGGCGGGAACGGCAGGACCTTTTCGGCGAGCCCCACCAGGTTTTTGGCCTCGCTCGCGAACACGATCACGCCGTTTTTGTCGCAGCCGTAGTAGAGCGGGCGGATGCCGATGGGATCGCGCGCGGCGATATACTCGCCCGTTTTACCGTCGTAAATGACGCAGGCAAATTCCGCGTCGAGCATGGCGAACATCGCCGTGCCGTATTCGCGCCAGAGCGGCAATAAGATCTCGCAATCGCTGTCGCTTTTGAAGGTATATCCTTTTTGCTTTAACTTTTCCCGCTCGGCCTCAAAGCCGTAAAGTTCGCCGTTGCAGACGACGTAACTGCCGTCCAGTTCAAACGGCTGCATACCCGTCGGCGTCAGCCCCATAATGGACAGGCGGTGAAAACCGAGCAGTCCCCTGCCCGTATCGACAAGGCGGCTGTCGTCCGGGCCGCGCGATCTCGTTTTGGCAAATCCGGCCTCGAACGCGGCCTTATCCGAAACGGGGCCGCAATAGCCGATAATAGAGCACATGTTCCTCCTCCGCGATCGGGGCAGGAGCCGTGCCCCTGCCCTGATCTTTTTTGCGTTTATTTCACCCCGAACAAGAGATCCGCATAGGTCGGGAACGGCCAGTAGCGTTTGGCCGTCAGCACTTCCGCCCGGTCGCAGGGCACGCGCAACTCGCTCATGGCGGGCAGCAGCCCGTCGCGGATCAGGGCGGATTCCTCCACGATATCCGCCGCGTCGTGCGTTTTGAGCAGCGCGCTTTCAAGCGCCTCCGTCTTTTCGGTGATCTCGTCGATCAGGGAGGAGAGTTTTTTGACCAGCCCCGCCTCGTAGGCGCACGTCAGATCGGGTGAGACCGCCCGTTTGAGCGAAGCCGCTTTGGCCACGTCGGCGGCGTAGGCCTCGATCGCCGGCGCGATCTGCGTTCTCGCCATATCCACCATGGTATTGGCCTCGATCACCACGGTCTTGCAGTAGTTTTCAAGCATGATGTCGCGTCTTGACCGCAGTTCATCCTCGGTAAAAACGCCGAGCGAGGTGAGCATGGTCACGTTCTTTTTGTCAAGCAGGTGCGGCATACAGTCGGCGGTGGTGCGGTAGTTGAGCAGGCCGCGTTTTTCCGTCGCCTCGCGGATCCAGCCCTCGTCGTAGCCGTTGCCGTTGAAGATGATGCG